>NZ_JAFLWG010000024.1:0-97831 GCF_017316315.1 Enterococcus sp. DIV1298c
TATAAAATCAATAAAAATAGCTGAAAAAGAAATCAAGGACATCTTTCATGTTATTATACTCAAAATAAAGTATGAAGACCATACGTTTTGAAGATTATTGTTATGTTTTCCTATATTTTTAAATAGTTATCAATAAATAAAAATACCAAGTAAATCATTCAACTATCGATTTATTTCGAAAAATTGTACAAATTAAAGCACAGTATACATGTTCTTTCAAAAATAGCTGAAGTCTAATTAGGAAAATCAGCAGACTCTTAAATTTCCTAAGATTAGAAAAGATGAAACATGTAGGAAAAATATGTTTTAGTTCCTATATTTTCCTAACAAATATATTGACTTTTATATTAATAACGTTATACTAAAGTTAGGAAAAAAGAGATGAGTTTTTCCTAATTGATGGAAAGGAGGAAAGTGATAGTTAGTCAACAAGAAGGAATCTATCTATGAAGGATGAATGACTCTATATTACGAATTGATGTTATACAATTGATATAGATGCTTCATAGATAAAACAAAGCTTACACCGTTCTTTTTTATTCTAGAAAACAAAGTTAGCACACTAAAAAACTCCCCTTTTTTATATAGACTAACTTTAGTTTCCTAAAAATTCCCTTATCTGCGAGGCAAATTACTTCGTCTATGGTTTGTCTCGCAGTAATCGATTGAATAAATCAACGATGTCAAGGCTTAAATCAGAATGATATAGTTTTTCAATACAATAATTCATACATTTTACATAACGTTTTGAATTGAAAGAAACTATCTATTCGCTTTTAAATGTTTAAAATCAAAGTAAATACAGGAATCAATCACCCAATTAGAATAAGGATACTGTTGTCTTTGAAATATAAATGCAAGGGTGAGAGATGATTATCGTTCCGTTCAAGTAGAGAAATTTTATTGTATTCGAATAGCTAGATACAAGGAGAGAAACCAATGAAGTTAAGCAAAGCAATCGCTTATGAAAAACTAGGTAAAACAATTTATTTATCAGCAGATGACGGAATCCTTCTATTGGAAAATGAAGTAACGACCTATATTTTCGAGCTTCTAAAAAAAGAACAGACCCTCACAGAGATCAAAGAAAAAGTGAAAGAAAAATTCAAGCAAATGAATGAGTATACAAAAGAAGTATCCGATTTATTTATTGAGAATTTTTTAGCGGATCTATTAAACCGAGCAATCATAGTGAAGTGAAGGTTTAAATACATTGTTGCATGTTTGATAATTCAACATCAAACAGCTCTACTTTTTGATATCCTGACATATTTTCTGGTATAGAAGATCTTGCAAAAAGCTTAAAGCTGTTTAATTTTGAGTTATCGAACGAAAATAGAATAATATCCATCGATCGCAAGTCAAACTTGCGGTCTTTTTTCATTTTGATAGAAGTGAAAAGCAGGTTTGAAGATGATTGAAATGGATATCCCTGTGCTTTTTTCTGTCATTTGAAAAACCTCTATGCTATATTGGAATAAATATGGTATATTTTACTTAAATAGAAATAGCGAGAAAAAATGGCTTTTCGGGAGATGGATTGAAGTATCTAGTCACATCCATTCATTTTTTATCATATAAATGATATCGGTTACATCGATAGTGCATATCTGTGCATCACGATCGTAACCATTTAGACGATAATCTAAAAAAAGATGTGTATTTTATTAAAAAGGATTGGTACTCAAAATCAATGAACAAGTATAGTGAGGAGAAGACGGATATGGCGAAAAAAGTGGGGATTTTATCGATAGAAGGATATGTAAAAGGAGCAGAACGGTTGGTAGAACAGATTGCACTAGCTGCCCCTGAACAAGAAATCGAATTGCTAGCAATTAGTTACACCGAAGAACAAGTGATAAAAACAAAGTTGGATCGAAATGCCAACAACTGGCATTTGTTTGATTGTTCGTATTTGAGTATGGTAACTAATCAAGCAAAGTATGAGTTTATACAATCATTAAAAAAAGATAGCTACGATTGCTTGATCGTCTTAGGTGGTACTACGAGTGTTGAGTTTGCAAATGAACTACGCAATCATGGATTTCCAGTAATCACTGTGCCAGTCTCAAACTATTTGGACTATCCGAGTGGTGACTATACAGTAGGCTCGGATACATTTATCAACGGAGTAACAAAAGTGATTGATCGAATCGTCGATACCGGACATTCTCACCAAAAAGTGACGTTTATCCAAATTGACGATACTTACAGTGGGAAAGTAACGAGAGAACTATCTTTGACGAATGAGATCGATGTTTGTATTGCTAGTGAACTTGATTTAACGACGAATAAAAAATATCTGTTGAAACACATGAGTAGTCATCCTATGTACTTTTTACTGAATCGCTCAGTTAGTTCGATCGAATCTTTTGTTGCAACATTTTGCCCCACCTTATCAGACTACCGAAGCATTGATTTAGACAATTTAGCGATTGGCCAGTCCATGGTCACTGCTTTTGATCGGATTTCTGTGATCAAGTTGGGACACGCGGTAACTCACTTGCTAGATGATGGGTGTTTGGATGCAGAACTATATTTCTCGAATGGGAAAGTGTTGCTTGAACAATCTCTCTATGATAAAAATACGGAGAAACAAATCGCGAAATAAACAGTGTAATACCTTCCTCACAAGATATCTAATTTATGATGAACCAAATCTTTTAGTGCTAAATGCAATCAACAAGTATAACGATCAGTAGCTATGAAAAAGTCTTAATTCAAAATGACATTTGAGTTAGGACTTTTTTTATTGTTATTTAGTAAAAGCATTAGATAAAAATTTTTATAAAATACTCTTTTATATATTTTCGTAACATGTTATTATATTTACACAAAACAGTTATTTTATGTTGGGTTGTATTCTTTTGCCGTATTTAGAAACAGTCTGGAATATTATAAATTTTAGATTTAATTTGAGCAAACGAGATTAATTTTTCTCACTTGTTTGTCAGATTTAATTTTGTTTTGTATAAAAAATATCTTGTTATTATAGGGGGAAAAATGAAAAGATTTGGTTATCGTAAAAAATATGAATGGATCGGATTAGGTATGCAATTAGCATTAGTAGCGATCGGTTTGATCTATTACTTTTGTATCTATCGTTAGGGGAATGAAAAATGAAAATAATAGTAAAGAAACGTTTAAGTGGCGTTCCTCTTGAAAAAAGGAAGGACACCGCGCAAAAGATTATTGAGAAACTAGCACCACCGAAAAAAATTATATTACCAATGTCCATGCATCTTGGAAAACCTGCTAAAGTTGTAGTCAAAGTGGGTGATAAAGTGGCAATTGGTACAATCGTTGGTGAAAAAGACGGACTGATATCTGCCAATGTTCATAGTTCCGTTTCAGGAGTCGTCAAAAAAATTGAAAACCGGATGATCAATCATCAATCAACTAAGGTAGTTATCATAGAAAATGACTTCTCAGATCGCATCGAATCATTACATACAAAAAACAAAGAGTTACATAGCATAGTAGAAAATGCAGGAATCGTTGGTATGGGAGGTGCTGGCTTTCCAACGAATGTAAAGCTACAACCTAATGACGAACAACCTATCCATACTTTGATCATCAATGCGGCAGAATGTGAACCAGCTATTACCAGTGATCGACGATTGTTGATTGAAAAAACAGAAGAAATAATGAAAAGTATCCAACTTATTTTAGATACGTATCAAATTGAAAAAGCAATGATTGCGATTGAAAAATCATCAATGGAAACAATCGCCCATTTGCGTAGAAATTTGACCGATCCACGTATCCAGTTACATATACTCGGTGATCTATACCCACAAGGCGCAGAAAAATTAGTGATCAAACATGTATTATCTCAAGAAATTCCTAAGGATAAGCTACCTTTTGATTTAGGTGTGATCACACTAAATGTAGCGACCGTTCACAGTATTTTTATTGCTTCAGTCAAACAAATCGCTTCCGTAGAACGAGTTGTAACAGTCTCAGGAACACCAATCAAAGAAGGGAAAAATTTGTGCGTACGGATCGGCACACCAGTGGAAGCATTGATTGATGCTTGTGGTGGATTTACGTCCTCACCTCGTAAGGTGTTAAACGGTGGACCAATGATGGGCAAACTGATCCAATCATTAGACGAACCAGTGACAAAAACGACAAATCTGATTTTAGCATTATCTGAAGGAGAGGCAACGATTCCTGAGGAACAAATGTGTATTAAATGCAGTGAATGTGTAAACGCCTGTCCAGTCGGCTTACATCCAATCTTGATCAGCCAAGCATTTCGTCATCAAGATCTACAAACAGCTGAACAACTAGGTGCGTTAAATTGTTTGGAATGTGGTGCGTGCTCATTTATCTGTCCTTCAAAAATCGATTTATTAAAAGATATCAGAGCGGTTAAAAATCAGATCATGGAGGCAAAAAGATGAGTGAACGATATACAGGTAATGGAACGGTCAATGGGCCACATATCCGTAATGAGTGGACAAGTCAGTGGAAAATGAAACAAGTGTTGATTGCACTCTTATTTCCAACGACCGGCGCGGTTTATTTCTTCGGTTGGTATTCTTTGGTGATGATCACTACTAGTATTATCACTTGTGTGTTACTCGAAACACTTGTCCAAAAGGCGACCAAACAACCAGTTACGATCAATGATTTAACAGCTGTGATCACCGGTTGGCTCCTCGCTTTGACGTTGCCAACTAGCGCACCTTTGTGGACAGTAGTTATCGGAGATTTTATTGCTATTGTTCTTGTAAAGCATCTAGGCGGGGGATTAGGACGTAACTGGATCAATCCAGCAGTAGCAGCACGCGTACTACTAAAGCTTTTTTTATCTCCTTGGATCACTAATTGGATCGCCCCAGGACCAGATGTAGTCACGACTGTAACACCACTCGTAGCGCTCGGACACTTTTCTCGAGAAGTTAGTGTAACTACCCCCGAATGGTGGAAACTATTCTTAGGGATCGACTTAGGTGGACCAATGGGCGAAACGAGCAAATTGCTTCTATTGATCGCTGGCGGTTACTTGATCCTGCGAAAAATAATCAATCCATTGGTTCCTCTATTGACGCTAAGCGCATTTTATCTTGCGATTTTGATTTATAGCCAGTTCAATTTTGTTTTTGCCACAGCACATTTACTCAGTGGCGCATTGATCATGGCATCGGTCTTTATGGTTACAGACTATACGACTTCCCCTATGACAGACAAAGGAAAGTATTATTTTGCTATCGGTTGTGGTGTGGTTTGTGCCATTTTGAGAATCGTCTTAGATTTACCAGGCGGCATTGGAGTAGCGATTGTTGTCATGAATCTAGCGGTACCGTTCATTGATCAATGGACCATGTATCGAGTCTATGGTGAGAAAAGATTGAAGATAACTACAATAATTGATAACAAATAGAACTGTCACCCGACTAGAGAAATTTAGTCGGGTATTTTAATATGTAGTTCTACTTAACTATCTTTTTGTGAAAGAAATCAAAAATTTCACCCATGAATGAAATTTTTGGTTGTAGAACGATTCATTTATTTGCTACTCTACAAGGGATATCGTTTGTTATTTTATCTTGTGTTGAAACAGAAAAAGTAACACTATTCCAAATGATAACGAAATACTTTCTATTTAGAATGATAACTAATCATGTCTAAATGAAAAAAGATTGGAGAGTCAAATGAATAAACTACAACTAAAAATGATGCTATGTTTTCTGGTTCTGTTTTTAATAAACCTACCAGTTAATGCAAAAGCTGAAGCAACGAATGAGTTAGTTGATCGAAAAAATTTTTCATCTCAACACACCGATTGGTTAGATGCAACAGATGTGACTATTTTTGGGGAGCATGCATTACAACTTGGAAGCTTAGAAGATCAGTCAGATTCATTACAAAAAATTATCGATCGCACTAATTCTTTAACCAAACAGCTATATATTCCGGCTGGTACGTATATTATCAATAAAAATGTAGTGTTAAGAAGTGGCCTCAAGATCAGAGGAGAAGAAGAGAATCCAACAATATTGAAAAATGAAACAGGACAAAACGTTTATTTGTCAGATGAAAATTATCAGACGAGCCAAAATATTGAGATTCAGTTATTATTTTTCGACGGAGTAGGAATTTTTACACGTTTAGCAAATAATATCACCATCAATGATAATGTGTTTTATCATCCTGTCTCTTTGTACCCGATCAACTTACAGACGTCCAATGGGGCAACCATTCAGAACAATATCTTTATGAGAGACCATGACCATGCAACGCCAGATACAGAAAATCGTGCAATCTATATTGGTGGTTTTTCGACAGTTGGAAGATATGAATATATGGAAAATGTAGAGATTACAGATAATCTATTTGGATTACGGATCAATGAGTTAGAGGCAATCAAGAGCTTTAGCAATCCTGAAATCATCAAAACCATTGATCGTCTACAATCTGCGTTAGAGTCTAAGCAAATCGCTCTTGAACATAATGAACAAAACTATCTTTCTTGTGCTGTCAATTCATATAGTAATTCGAAAAATGTTTTGATAAAAAATAATTTCTTCCAGCAAATGTACGAGAATAAGGATCGATATGGTGTGGTGGGCGATCATGCCATTTATCTAAGAGGATCACAGAATGTTCAGGTTGTAGGCAATCACGTTCGTGGATTGCAAAATGGACCGTATGGTGGATTTAAATTCAAATCAGGACGTGACATCACGATCATGAATAATTATCTACGTAATACAGGTATTATTATGTACGAAACACCAGAATTCGGACTAGGTGATAGTTTTGCTCAAGGGCAAGTAGCTGAGTTATCGAATTGGTTAGTAGCAAATAACGTCTTTGATTTTAAAGAATGGCAGGATAAATACGCGATTGGGATAGAGTATAATCGGCATACTGGAAAAGACAATGTATTTAATGGGGTATTCATTGATAATAAATTTATCAATTACCACAATATTCCTGCTAACCGCAGAAGAGAGCTGCTGATCATGAATCAAGCTTCTGAAGGTTTTAAAGGAGAGACAACGTATGTTTCTGGCAATACACGTGATGACACGCCTGATCGTCAATTGAATGTTGAGTTTTGGTCCTCAGCAGAGTATGAAAAAATGCCAAAGGATTGGAGAAATTTGATTGATTCCACGCTGTATGACCAATATAAAGGAGCGGAAGTACCAATACAAGATGCTTTTCCTGTTGGGCAGACGGTTGAGATTGTTTTAGGAGAACCATATGATCCGTTTGATTTTGTTGATCACACCCATACAGAAGAAAATGATCGCCCTGAAATCACTATTTTGAACCCTGAAGTTCTATCAAAGGTTGGTCAACACCAGCTAGAACTAATGCTTTTCTATCCAAATGGGCGAACAGTCCGTGCGATAGCAAATGTGACGGTTCTGTTTCAATAAAAAATTTTAGGTGGTCCCACAAACACGTTGAAACTTTTGGAGAAATTACTTTCTTCCAAAAGTCAGAAGAATTAGAAGCGTTTCTGCCAGATAAAGATTCAGAAGGAGTCATTTTATAAGAAATACTATGTTTGCAGGACCATTTTTGATTGAAAAGGCATTGCCAATGAACTTCGCTAAATAGGTGATTCTAACAAAAGAACAAACGTATGAAGTTGCTCATATTTTTTTGCATTAATAAAATAAACCAAAATTGGTTGCACATAAAAAAATAGCTCGTAAAAATCAAGAAACTGTTCAAGTTTTAGGATTTCACGAGTTATTTTTTTATCGATTTTTTAGCAGTCATATTTGTAACAAAAAATAAGCAGCAAGTAAGTAAAATGTTCCAAAAATGAATCCGCCACTATGATATACTTAAAAAAAACAAGAGGTGAGACAATTGTTGGTAAACGTAGTTGAAAAAAACAAAAAGAACATCGTAGTGATTGAAATGGAAAATCATAAACCACTGATTTTTGATACTGACTCTGCCTTAGATTTGGCAATGTCATTAAATTATCACTATCAAACAACTGATATCATTCTAAGGAAAGAAGCCATAATCAATGGATTTTATGATCTAAGTTCAGGAATAGCAGGAGAAATTTTGCAAAAATATATCAATTATGATATCCATTTAGCAATCATTGGTGATTTTAGTGAAGGCAGTCAAGCGCTGAAGGATTTTATTCGAGAAGCAAACAAAGGGAATAACTTCTATTTTGTATCAACTTTTGAGGAGGCTGTGGACTGCTTGGGGAATTAAAAACTAAGTACAAGCTTTTGGAGCAACAATATTTTTTATATGGAAAACCGAAAAACATTAGTGATGAATAGGGGAAGAAAGATGAATGAAAAAGAACAAGTACAGCAAATTGTAAATAAATACAATAAAAGTATATCTTGCTTATCAGAAAATGCTACTGCAAAAGAATTTAAAATAGTGATGAAGTATATTGCAAATGAGGCAAACATAAGGCAGCGCAGATTAGTAGTGCTAGATAATTAGGAGGAACAACAAGTAATACATAGTATAAAATTAGTCTAAAAATGTTAGGAAATATAACCAACGTAAATTTTAAATAGATTGACATCAGTCGGAGAAATATTAGTTTGGGAGGAAATCCTTATAACATGAGAAGGAAAAGTAGAGAAAAAATACAAAGGTTGATCATTTTAGGTATCACCACCTCTATTATCATGGCGATTTTTTCATTCATATTGGTGCTTCAAGAGAGATATTTTTGGACAGTAATCAGTATGGTAGGGGCCATCGTAGGTTTTATTTGTTTTTTTGGATTAAAAATAGAAATAAACAAAATCGAAGATAATTAATCTAGTTAACAGGCGAATAAAGTACAGTAGTTAGCAGACAAATAAAAAACCGTCAAAAAGCAGTATTTAATCAATGACAGTTTTTTGAAAAAATTAAAAGGTGAAGGAGTTTTATAATGGAGAATCACTTAATTATTTTGCGTGGCAATTCTGCAAGCGGAAAATCTACCATCGCATCAAAAATTAGAGCATCATTTCCTCGAGGAGAAGTGATGCTGATCGCTCAGGATGAAGTCAGATTAAACATCCTCAACGTAAAAGACCGCATAGAAAATCCTACGGCTGACTTGATCCAATCCATCGCATTATTTGGGCAAGGGAAATTTAAAATCATTGTGATAGAAGGGATACTAGGCAGTCATATTTATAAAGAGATGTTTGTTGAGCTAGTTACGAATTTTCAACAGAATGCGCATATTTATTACTTTGATATCCCTTTTGAGGAAACAGTTAATCGACATAAAACGAGAGAGAAAAGTGTCCAATGGGGTGAAACAGTCATGAAAAAATGGTGGCTGGAAAAAGACTATTTGAGATTAAATAATGAAAAAACAATAACTGGTGATATGTCAGCAGAAGAGATTCTCGAAATGATCTTAAAAGACCTCGTAAAATGTAATAGTTAGTTATGTAGTATAACTAGAAATAATCCATACTTTATAATTTTAGAAGGTAAATAATTTGAGCTGGAATAAAGAGAAAAACATTAGAATATAATTAATAGGATAGAATCCAGAACTTTTGCGTATATTTTTATAAGAAAGTCGTTAAATCAAAAGGTCACTCGCTCATACGTTCCTTAAAGATTATCAACAGTGTAATTTTGGAGAAAACTGATGAAAGTAGTTGAGAATAAAAAAATACAGGTTTGAACTTATAGACTAAAAGAAAAGAGTGGACAAATGAAAAAAATGTTTTTGATAAGTCAAGTTCTATTAGGTGTTAATACGTTTATGTTGATTGTAATGCCCTTTATTTTGAGTGTATTGAGTAACTTATTTCCTAAATTTGTTGATAGTGATATTGTATTATCATGTATAGGGTTTTCGCTGTTGGGAATATATATTACTGCTCCGTTTGGTGTAATCATGTTAGTGGTATATACTCTATATCTTCGGTACCAAGAAAAAAAGAAAGATCGTTCTAAAACTACTTAATTAGCTGAGGAGTTAAGTAAGGATAAATGACAAAACTAGAAAAATAAGGGAGTGATTTTTGTAAAACATTTATCCTATCGTTAAAAAGACATTTTAATATCCTTCGAAAATTGATTAACAATGCTTGTAAAGATACATATGATGACTAGAAACTTAGAGGAATTGGAGGGAAAATTAAAAGACTGAAAAAGAACAAGTACAGCAAATCTTAAACAGCGTAAATAATTAGTGAAACATAGCTCGAGTCGTAGAAAATGTTATTGTTGCTCAAAGTGTTATAACGTCAGTACGAGGTAAAGCATTAGCTGGAGAGTCATTATAGAAAATTTAGATGTAGTATCCGAAAAAGACTATTTTTTTACATAAACTTTTGACAGTAGATATGAAGAAGGGATTAGGTAAGTAAAAGTGATATATTTAGAGGCTCGAATACTCTTATGTTTCTTAAGTCTCATGTTTTTCAGTATAGGTATCAATTTTTTATTGAAAATAAAAAAAATAGTACGAAAAAATCTTGATAAAGGTTTATCAAGATATGATTATACGAAGGCAGAAACTTGTTTAACTAAATATCGATTTTATGTATATTTAGGATTTTATACTCTTGTACTTAACTTAATATTATTACGTTTTAACTAATAATAAGCTTTTTTTATTATTCTAGTTAAGATTCGTCCTTAGACAAACGATTAAATTTATTAAATACATAATAAGTAACGAAAAATTGGAAATGAGGTGTTTTATGTTTAAGAAAATTCGAAACATAAGTATAGTGTTGTTTATAATAAATTTGTTTAACTGGTCCTTTTATGTTTATGATGCTGATGATCGACATTGCTCGTAACGTAAATGTAAAAAATAATCTTTAAAATCAGTTGTCGGAGTAGAAATATGTGTTAGATACTTGAAATGCAATTTATACATACTTGAAAAAATGTGAAATTGATTTATGACTATATAGAAAAAGCGACTAAAATTTCAAGTATTAAGAATTGGCAGTCTATGATTTGAGTCTGCTAAATATTTTTATTCGATTATTTAGCAAACAAAAATATAATTCAATTGGTTAAGACTTTGAATAATGAAAAGGTATTTATTTTATGAAAATTCTTGTAAGAGGTGATTTTGTAAAATGATAGATCAAGATCCTTTTGTGCTTAAAGTTGGTTGGAGAGAATCAGTAAAAATGATATTTTTTGGAGTATTATTGATAACTCTTGCAATAGCCGGACTTATATGGCTCTTTTACCCTTTTTTTAGCGCTGAAGATACATGGGATATGCTGTTTAATAGTATCTTATTTTTAGTAATAGTTTTAACTGGAGTACCATTTTTAGTATATTTAATAAGTGTCCTTTCATTTGGTTTAGTAAGTACAGGATTTTACAACATTGTAAGATTAAAAAAATATGATGGATTGATTTATAGGTTAGATGAAGATGGGTTAGCATATTTTGAAAACAATAAGTATCATTTGAAAAAATGGAATGAAATATCAGATGTAGGCTCTTTTAAGCAAGAAGATACGGAAAATAAAGTACTTTATAAATATGAAATCAAGTTTACAGATGGAACGACTCATGAATTTGATTTAAGAGGGAAATATCCTACGAAGGAATTTAAAGACGTCATTGAACGTTATTGGTTATTTTACAATCGTTGATGGGTGTTTTATGGTCTCGATAAGTAGATGATTCTACATTAGGGTATATGATTTTAAACAAAATGAAATAATGAACTTTCAAAAGCTATTCTATCCGAGTAATCATGAAAACCACACTGTAAATTTACAACCAAGTCTCTACGACAACCAAAGAAAAACTAATCCAAGAAATTGATTCTTGGATTTTTTAGTGGATTTGTTTGTTAAATACGTTTAGTATGCGTATATAAGAGGTCGTGAAAGTGCCGGTTAGCTCCGATGATAATAAGAAAGCAATTTTCGAAACAGCTTTTCATGTTTTGAAAATTGCTAGCTTATTTCAAGGAGTTGGCACTTGAACACCGTTTAAAGAGTGGTCGAAAAGCGGTACGACTTTTTGACGTAAGGAGAAAGAAAAAACAATGAAAGAAACAAACAAATCCGCAGAACATAAGGTTTCTGCTTATATCCATATTCCGTTTTGTGAACATATCTGTTATTACTGTGACTTCAATAAAGTGTTTCTTGAAGGTCAGCCGGTCGATGAGTATGTGGAGATGCTGTTAAAAGAAATGGCGATTATGATGGCGCGCCGTCCAGTCAATGAGTTGGAGACTTTGTATGTTGGTGGTGGGACACCGACTTCGTTATCGGCGAAGCAGCTAGATCGGTTACTGTCTGGCGCAAGAGAGATTTTACCTTTTAATGAAGGAAAAGAATTTACGGTTGAAGCGAATCCGGGTGATTTGACGAGAGAAAAGTTACAAGTTATGAAGAATTACGGAGTAAATCGTTTATCAATGGGTGTCCAAACGTTTGATAATCGTTTATTAAAAAAGATTGGGCGAAAGCATACGGCAGAAGATGTCTATGAAACGATGCGTTTTTTAGAGGCGGAAAATTTCTCGAATGTCAGCATAGATTTGATTTATGCGTTGCCTGGACAGACGTTAGAAGGCTATCGTGATACATTGGAGAGGGCATTAGCACTAGACTTGCCACACTATTCCTTATATTCATTGATTTTAGAGAACAAAACGATGTTCATGAATTGGGTTCGGCAAGGGAGATTGCAGCTGCCGGATCAAGAGACGGAGACTCGGATGTTTGAAGAAACGATCGAGGCGATGGAGAAACATCAACGTCATCAATACGAAATCAGCAACTTTGGTTTAGCTGGTCACGAATCGCAACATAATTTGATGTATTGGAATAATGACCATTACTTCGGATTTGGTGCAGGAGCAAGTGGTTATTTGGACCATACTCGGTATCGCAACAAGGGGCCGATCCAACATTATTTACGTCCGTTACGTGAAGGTGAATTGCCTGTTTTGGAAAAAGAAGAGTTGTCACGAAAGAATCAAATCGAAGAAGAGATGTTTCTTGGGTTAAGAAAAAAAGTTGGTATCGAAAAGCAACACTTTTTAGCACGTTATGGCCAATCGCTTGAATCGTTGTATCAATCTGTCCTTGACGAATTAGTGGAGGAAGATCTATTAGTGAATGAAAAGGATCGAGTGTATTTGACACAAAAGGGAACTTTTTTGGGGAATAATGTATTCGAGCGGTTTTTATTGGATAAAGAGTTGCCGAGTGTTTAATTGATTGTTTAAATTTTTTATAACCGATAGATAAAAAAACAAATTTACTAAGTGGTTTACGGAGAGAAAGCTTGATTTGAAGGGGATTTGAGTCAATCATTAATTGGTTAGCACTCTGTATGTTAGAGTGCTAAAAAAGTGGGTTCTTTTCCTTGACACTTTTTGGTCTTCTTGCTATATTTATAAGTGGGTTAGCACTTAGAAGATAAGAGTGCTAATGAGAGGTGAGAAAGATGTTAACACAGCGACAAAGTGATATTTTACGTCTGATCATCCAAAACTATACGAGTAGTGGGGTGCCCGTTGGTTCCAAAACGTTAATGGCGGAAGGAGTCGAGGCAAGTCCAGCGACGATCCGTAATGATATGAAGGCTTTAGAGGATGAGGGTCTTTTATTGAAGACACACTCTTCATCTGGACGTATACCGTCTGCGCTGGGTTATCGTTACTATGTGGATCATCTCTTACGACCTGCTCGTGTAGCAAATGATGATTTGCACCAAATTCGACAGTCTTTAAACAAGGAATTCCATGAAATCAACGAAATCATCAAGCAATCAGCTGAGATCTTATCTGAGTTGACTAGTTACACTACTTTTTCGTTAGGACCCGAGATTAAAGATCGCCGTTTGACCGGTTTTCGCATCGTACCATTGAATAGTCGTCAGGTCATTGCAATCGTGGTGACAGACAATGGTAATGTGGAAAGTCAGGTTTTTACTCTTCCTGAAAACTTAGGTAGTCAGGACTTAGAGAAGATGGTTCGTATTGTCAATGATCGTTTGGTCGGTGACCCGTTAGTGACCGTATACAATAAGTTGCGTACGGAGATTCCGATGATCTTACATAAGTATTTCCAAACGACAGAAGGGATGTCTAATCTATTCGACACAGTTTTGAGTCATGCGTTTGAAGATAAAGTTTATGTAAGTGGCCAAATGAATCTGCTAAATTATGAACCACTGCAAGATGTGGATCAGTTCAAGTCAATGTTTTCATTTATGACAGATACTTACGAACTGACACAGATGATCGTACCGATGGATAGTAAGATACACATCAAGATCGGTTCGGAGTTAGGCAATGATCTATTGCAAAATATGAGTATGATCCAAGCGAGTTACGAAATCGTTGGCCATGGACGTGGGACGATTGCATTGCTCGGACCAACTAGTATGCCTTATTCAAAAATGTTAGGCCTCGTGGATGTCTATCGAAAAGAATTGGCGTACAAGCTTGCTGATTATTACCGCACGCTTGACCGTTCGGATTTTTAACAATCGAAAAAGTGACTGATCGTTCTTTTTCGAACTGAGCGATCAAGCATCTGACTGAATAAGGAAAGGAAGACTGCATCATGAAAGAAAACCAAGAAGAATTAGATCAGGAATTGAATGATACGCAGGTTGATCCAGAAACAGAAGAAGTTGAAGTTTCAGAAGAGGAAGAAGTAAACGAACTTGCGAATCTCCAAGCTGAATTTGATGAAATGGAAGATAAGTTTTTACGTGCACGAGCAGAAATCGCTAATATGGCGAATCGTGGTAAAAACGAACGTGAGCAACTGCAAAAATACCGCTCACAAGATTTAGCGAAAAAATTGTTACCTTCGATCGACAACTTGGAACGTGCATTAGCGACAGAAGTTTCGGATGAACAAGGCGCAAGCTTGAAAAAAGGTGTCGAGATGGTACTTGAAAGTTTAAAACATGCGTTGAAGGAAGAAGGGATCGAAAAAATCCCTGCAAAAGGAGAACCTTTTGACCCGACATTGCATCAAGCAGTTCAAACGGTACCGGCAACGGATGATTTACCGGCTGATACGATCGTTGAAGTGCTACAAGAAGGATATAAATTACATGACCGCGTATTGAGACCAACAATGGTCATCGTCGCACAATAAAGTCATGATGGAATAGAAACAAACAACTTTGTAATAAGATAAGGAGACGTTTATTATGAGTAAAATTATCGGTATTGACTTAGGTACAACAAACTCAGCAGTAGCTGTATTAGAAGGAAACGAAGCAAAAATCATTGCAAACCCAGAAGGAAATCGTACAACACCTTCTGTTGTGTCATTTAAAAATGGTGAGATCCAAGTAGGGGAAGTAGCAAAACGTCAAGCAGTGACAAACCCTAACACGATTTCTTCAATCAAACGCCACATCGGTGAAGCTGGTTATAAAGTAGATGTTGAAGGTAAATCATATACACCTCAAGAAATCTCAGCAATGATCTTACAATACATCAAAGGTTTTGCCGAAGACTATCTAGGTGAAAAAGTAGAAAAAGCAGTTATCACTGTTCCTGCTTACTTCAATGATGCACAACGTCAAGCAACAAAAGACGCTGGTAAAATCGCTGGATTAGAAGTAGAACGTATCGTTAACGAACCAACTGCGGCAGCACTTGCTTATGGTTTAGATAAAACTGACCGCGATGAAAAAATCTTAGTATTTGACCTTGGTGGTGGTACATTTGACGTATCGATCCTTGAATTAGGTGATGGCGTATTCGATGTATTATCTACTGCTGGAGACAACCATTTAGGTGGGGATGACTTTGACAACAAAATCATCGACCACATGGTTGCTGAATTCAAAAAAGAAAACGGCATTGATCTAGGTCAAGATAAAATGGCTTTACAACGTTTGAAAGATGCTGCTGAAAAAGCGAAAAAAGATCTTTCAGGTGTTTCAAGTACTCAAATCAGCTTGCCATTTATCACAGCAGGCGATGCAGGTCCATTGCATTTAGAAATGACATTGACTCGTGCGAAATTTGATGAATTGACAGCTGATCTAGTAGAACGTACAAAAGTTCCTGTACGTCAAGCATTGAAAGATGCTGGTCTATCTCAATCAGAAATCGATGAAGTTATTCTAGTTGGTGGTTCAACTCGTATTCCTGCAGTTGTTGAAGCTGTAAGAAAAGAAACAGGTAAAGAACCAAATAAATCAGTAAACCCAGATGAAGTTGTAGCAATGGGTGCTGCGATCCAAGGTGGCGTTATCACTGGTGATGTGAAAGACGTTGTTTTACTAGACGTAACACCTTTATCTTTAGGTATTGAAACAATGGGTGGCGTATTTACAAAATTGATCGATCGTAATACAACGATCCCAACAAGTAAGTCACAAGTGTTCTCAACAGCTGCGGATAATCAACCTGCTGTAGATATCCATGTATTGCAAGGGGAACGCCCAATGGCTGCGGACAACAAAACATTAGGTCGCTTCCAATTGACAGATATTCCAGCTGCACCACGTGGTATCCCACAAATCGAAGTAACATTTGATATTGATAAAAATGGTATCGTGAATGTATCTGCAAAAGATCTAGGTACACAAAAAGAACAAAAAATCACGATCAAATCTTCTTCAGGTTTAACAGACGAAGAAATCGAACGTATGGTAAAAGATGCTGAATCAAATGCAGAAGCAGATAAAGCACGTAAAGAAGAAGTTGATCTACGCAACGATGTCGATGCATTACTATTCTCAGTTGACAAGACTTTGAAAGAATTAGAAGGTAAAGTTGACGAAGAAGAAGTGAAAAAAGCGGAGGCAGCTCGTGATGAATTGAAAGCTGCTGTAGAAGCAAACAACATCGAAGAAATGAAAACAAAACGTGATGCATTGAATGAAATCGTGCAAAACTTGACAGTTAAATTATATGAACAAGCTGCACAACAACAAGCACAAGAAAATCCTGAAGCAGCACAAGGCGGAGCGGATGATGTCGTAGATGCTGATTTTGAAGAAGTCGATGACGACAAAAAATAATCAGTTCATGTAGTTTCACCTAAAGAGGTCAAGTCCTGCTTTAGAATAAGCCGAAGAATTCGAAAATAGCTTCTCATATTTTCGCGATTCTTCGGCTTATTTCCGAGGGGAGAATTTAGTTTGAGTATTGAAGCATCACTAGTGTAAAGGAATAAGTCATCAGTTGTGGATTTTCTTTGGATCAAGGAGAGAAATACTTTCTTTTCTTCATGCCATAGAAATCAATGATCGATTTTTTCTTCTTTAGTCGATACTTCAAAATTTCCGGTTTTTGTTTCGATCAAAGTGTGATATGATAACAAACGACGTGGAAATGAAGAGAACCAATAGGAGGAAAGCCTATGGCAACAAAACGTGATTATTATGAAGTCTTGGGGCTGTCAAAGGGAGCTTCAGAAGACGAAATTAAAAAAGCATATCGAAAGTTATCAAAGAAATACCATCCAGATATCAATAAAGAGCCGGATGCTGATGAAAAATTCAAAGAAGTTTCAGAGGCTTATGAGATTTTAAGTGATCCGCAAAAACGTGCAGCTTACGATCAATACGGACATGCCGGAACTGATCCGAATTACGGCGCAGGCGGTGGCGGATTTGGTGGTTTTGGCGGCTTCTCTGGTGGAGGCGCTGGCTTCGGTGGATTTGAAGATATTTTTGATTCATTTTTCGGCGGTGGCGGAAGATCAGTTGATCCTAATGCCCCTCGACAAGGAGCGGATCTTCAATATACGATCAATTTATCATTTGAAGAAGCAATATTTGGTATTGAAAAAGAAATCAAATACAATCGTGAAGAGATTTGTCATACATGTAGTGGGAATGGTGCAAAACCAGGAACACAACCGACGACTTGTCATAAATGTCATGGTTCAGGTACGATCAATGTGGAACGTCAAACACCGCTTGGTCGTGTGATGAGCCGTCAAACTTGTGATGTTTGTCGTGGTACTGGAAAAGAAATCAAAGAACCATGTCCGACTTGTCATGGCTCTGGTCATGAGAAAAAAGCACATACGGTCAAAGTCAATGTACCAGCCGGTGTGGAAGAAGGACAACAAATGCGTTTAGCTGGTCAAGGTGAAGCGGGTGAAAATGGTGGACCGTTTGGCGATCTGTATGTAGTCTTCCGAGTAGAAGAAAGTGATATCTTTGATCGTGATGGTTCAGAGATCTATTACGAATTGCCATTAAGCTTCGTGCAAGCGGCGCTAGGCGATGAAGTCCAAGTACCAACTGTGCATGGGGATGTCAAATTGAAGATCCCTGCGGGTACGCAAACGGGAACGAACTTCCGCTTACGTGGCAAAGGAGCCCCACGATTGCGTGGCGGATCAACTGGCGATCAACATGTACGCGTGAAATTGATTACACCTAAGAACCTCAATGAGGAACAACGTGACGCCTTACGAGCATTTGCTAAGGCTGGCGGCATGCATGTTCAAGAGCAACAAGAAGATGGTTTTTTTGATAAGGTAAAAGATGCTTTTGGTGGAAAAAAGCGTAAATAAATATGTATGAGATGAAAGGATAGGCGCTTAGGTGCCTGTCCTTTTTGTTTGGTTAGAAAGTAAAAAAAGCCCTTATGGATGTAATAGCTAACATCCATAAGGGGGTTAAAGAAAATTATTTTAGATATCCAACACCTTATCCAAAAAGTCTTTCGTCCGTTCGTTTTGCGGATTTTCAAAGATTTGTTGTGGTGTGCCGTCTTCAAGGAAGTTTCCGCCATCAATGAACATCACGCGGTTAGCGACTTCTTTTGCAAAGCCCATTTCGTGGGTTACGATGACCATTGTCATGCCTTGTTTGGCTAATTTTTTCATTACGTTCAGCACATCGCCGACCATTTCTGGGTCCAAGGCTGAAGTAGGTTCATCAAACAACATGATGTCAGGGTTCATTGCTAACGCACGAGCGATGGCAACACGTTGTTTTTGTCCGCCAGATAAGTTATCTGGGTACATATCTTTTTTATCTTCCAAACCAACAGTTTCAAGTAATTTGATTGCTTTTTTCTCTGCTTCATCACGTGACAACTTCTTCAAGTCCATAGGTGCCAAAATGATGTTTTCCAAAACAGAAAGGTGCGGGAAAAGATTGAAATGCTGGAACACCATACCGATGTGTTGTCTCACTAAGTTGATGTCTGTGTTTTTATCCATCAAATGAGCACCATCGATGATAATATCACCAGATGTCGGATCTTCTAAGCGATTCAAACAGCGTAAAAAAGTACTCTTTCCTGAACCGGAGGGGCCAATCACGCAGACGACATCGCCTTCGTTGATTGATACGTTGATGTCATTTAAGACTGTGTTGTCTCCGTATTTTTTTACAAGATGTTCGACTAAGATTTTTTCTGTCATCTTATTTCACCTTCTTTTCTAAAACTTTCGCTAATTTTGTCAATGCAGTGATCAAAATCAAGTACATCACTGCGATGATCAAGTAGACATACGTACTTTGTGTAGTACGAGCAACAATGATCCGTCCAGTTTGTAACAATTCGACCACACCGATCGCTGAGATGATCGTCGTATCTTTCAATGAGATAACGAATTGGTTGACGAATGATGGGATCATGATTTTGAATGCTTGCGGTAAAATGATTTTTTGCATCGTGCGGTTATAAGAGAGACCTAAGCTTCGTGAAGCTTCCATCTGTCCAGTAGGGACTGCGTTGATCCCGCCACGTACGATCTCTGCGATATAAGCACTCGCATTTAGGGTCAATGTAATGATCCCGGCGATAAAGTCAGGAATCGTAAATCCAACGATACTTGGTAAACCGAAAAAGATGAAGAAGGCAAGTACCATCATCGGAACACCGCGAATGATATCTACATAGATGCTGGCAACTGTTCGCAATGCACGGACTGGTGACACGCTGAATAGTCCGAAGATCACACCGACGACTAAAGCCAAGGCAAATGAGATCAATGTTAATAGGATCGTTTGCCATAACCCTTTTAATAATGCTTTATAGTTATTTTGGATCAAGCCAGTCAATGTTGATTCATCAACAGCTGGCGCTTCTTCGCTGTCGTCTGTCGAGATGAATTCATTGATGATCTCGTCGTATTGGCCAGTGCGTTTTAGTTCTTTTAATCCTTCGTTGAACATTTGTAATAATTCAGGGTTTTCGCCTTTTTTCACTGCGAAACCATAAGAGCCGCCAGTTTCTCTTTCAATCGGTGTTTCTAACTCTTGCCCATTTTTGATGGCATAACCGATTACTGGGTAGTCGTCCATCATGGCATCGATTGCGCCGACTCTTAAACTATCGTATAACTGATCTGCGGCATCGAAATATTTGATTTCGTAGCCATATTTATCTTGATTTGCGACTAAGAAGTCTGCACTTTCGGTCCCAACTTTTGCACCGACTGTTTTTCCTTCTAAGTCTTCATAAGAATTGATTGAAGTATTGCCTTTTTTGACTGCGATTTGGATGCCACTTTGGAAGTAAGGATCTGAAAAATCAAACGTTTTTTTACGTTCATCTGTAATCGTCATCCCTGCAATCATCCCATCCGCTTGTCCAGATTCCAATGCTTGTAGTGCAGCAGAGAAACCACGGAAGTCCATACGAATATTGAAGCCGTGCATTTCTGAGATAGCTTCCATCAAGCTGACGTCGATTCCTACATATTCACCATCTGCATTTTGGAATTCAAATGGTGCAAAGGCTGAATCACTTGCGATAACGTAAACGTCTTTTTTAGGTTCTATTTTTTCCATCGTCTCGCTACTTGATGTCGTTGATTGCGTCTCGTCAGCTTGCACAGGTGTGTACAGTGCGAATGTAACAAGTCCTGTCATTATGAAAAGGAATGTCTGTAACATGTTTCTTTTTTTCATAAATAACCTCCTATAAAAATTTCGATAATTTCCAACATTAATACATTATAGGCGAAAAGATATTCTTAACACAAGATTCCGACAAAAAATAATTCAAAAAAGTAGCGATTTGTTACATGCTATGTAATAAAATCTAACACGAACCTTGCGAGGTAGATTTACAATAAGATCTGAAACTTTCAATTGGCGAAAGTATGTTCGCCGTGGTATAATAGAGAAACAAGGAATGCCTTTGCTTTCCTTTTCTTTTTTGTTGAAAAGAGAGAAGGAATGAATGAAAAGGAGGACGAAGAATGATTGAAAGAGATACCTCCCGCCATTTTGAGTTGGTGTCGAAATACCAACCTGCTGGAGATCAACCAGAAGCGATCAACCAATTGGTCGAAGGGATAAATGATGGTAAAAAAGCACAGATTTTACTAGGGGCGACCGGAACAGGGAAAACCTATACGATTTCTAATCTGATCGAAAAAGTCAATAAACCGACTTTGATCATTGCACATAATAAGACGTTAGCTGGGCAATTATATGGAGAATTCAAAGAGTTCTTTCCAAACAATGCGGTCGAATACTTTGTTTCTTATTATGATTATTATCAACCAGAAGCCTACGTTCCTTCAAGTGATACGTACATTGAAAAGGATTCAAGTGTCAATGATGAAATCGATAAATTGCGTCACTCTGCCACCAGTTCTTTATTAGAACGAAATGATGTGATCGTGATTGCCTCAGTCTCTTGTATTTTTGGTTTAGGTTCACCTTTTGAATACCAAAAACAAGTGGTGTCGATCAGACAAGGGGCGGAGATGGATCGTAATCAATTGATACGAGATTTGGTCAGCATCCAATTTGAACGAAATGATATTGATTTTCAGCGCGGTCGTTTTCGAGTGCGCGGTGATGTCGTGGAGATCTTTCCAGCTTCAAGAGATGAACGTGCGTTGCGCGTTGAGTTTTTTGGGGATGAAGTGGAACGGATTCGAGAAGTGAATGCCTTGACTGGGGAAGTGTTAGGTGAAACTGAACATGTAGCCATATTCCCGGCAACTCACTTTGTGACGGATGACGATCATATGGAACATGCGGTCGCAAACATCAAAGCAGAGCTTGAGCAACGTTTGACCGTCCTACGTAATGAAAACAAGTTATTAGAAGCACAACGTTTAGAACAGCGAACGAATTATGACATTGAGATGATGTTAGAGATGGGTTATACCTCTGGGATCGAAAATTATTCTCGACATATGGATGGACGTAAAGAAGGCGAACCGCCTTATACGTTATTAGATTTCTTCCCTGAGGACGCGTTGATGGTCATTGACGAGTCCCATGTGACGATGCCGCAGATCCGTGGGATGTATAATGGAGACAGAGCGAGAAAACAAATGCTTGTAGACTATGGTTTCCGTTTACCGTCTGCACTAGATAATCGTCCGTTACGTCTGGAAGAATTTGAGCAGCATGTCAATCAAATCGTCTACGTCTCTGCGACACCTGGGCCATACGAATATGAACAAACAGATACGGTGATCCAACAAATCATTCGACCAACTGGATTACTAGATCCAGTGATTGAAGTGCGACCGATCATGGGTCAGATCGATGACTTAGTTGGTGAGATCAATGAACGAGTGGAAAAAGACCAACGGGTATTCGTGACTACATTGACGAAAAAAATGTCAGAAGATTTGACGGATTACTTCAAAGAGTTAGGGATCAAAGTGAAATATCTGCATAGTGATATCAAGACTCTGGAACGGACAGAGATCATTCGTGATCTTCGTTTAGGTGAATTTGATGTCTTAGTCGGTATCAACTTATTACGTGAAGGGTTAGATGTCCCTGAAGTTTCATTAGTCGCGATCTTGGATGCAGATAAAGAAGGTTTCTTACGAAGCGAACGCTCATTAGTCCAAACAATTGGACGTGCTGCACGTAATGCAGAAGGTAAAGTAATTATGTATGCGGACAAAGTGACGGATTCCATGCGTCTAGCTATGGATGAAACGTCAAGACGTCGCAGCATCCAACAACAATACAATGAAGAACACGGGATCGTTCCGAAAACGATCATCAAAGAGATTCGCGACTTGATCTCGATCACGAAGGAATCAGAAGATGATGCGAAAGAAACGGTTCAAGTCTCTTATGAAGAAATGACAAGAGAAGAAAAAGCAACATTATTGATGAAGTTAGAAAAAGAAATGAAAGATGCAGCGAAAGCTTTGGATTTCGAGACCGCAGCCAATGTGCGTGATATGATTCTTGAACTAAAAGCATCTGAGTAGGAGGAAGTCATATGGCTAACGACAAAATTATTATTCATGGCGCAAGGGCGCATAATTTGAAGAATATCGATGTGACGATTCCACGAGATAAGTTCGTGGTCGTCACCGGATTATCCGGTTCAGGAAAAAGTTCACTTGCTTTTGACACATTGTATGCAGAAGGGCAAAGACGGTATGTGGAAAGTTTATCTGCCTATGCGCGTCAATTTTTAGGTCAAATGGACAAACCTGATGTCGATAGCATTGATGGCCTCAGTCCAGCGATTTCGATCGATCAAAAAACGACAAGCAAGAATCCTCGTTCAACTGTTGGAACAGTCACAGAGATCAATGATTATTTGCGTTTATTATTTGCCAGAGTTGGTCATCCGATCTGTCCCAATGACCATATCGAGATCACTAGTCAATCTGTTGATCAAATGGCGGATCAAGTGTTGGATCTTCCTGATCGAACGAAGATCCAAATATTAGCGCCAATCGTCGTTAAGAAAAAAGGACAACACAAAAAAGTCTTTGAACGTATCCAAAAAGAAGGGTATGTCCGTGTTCGGGTCGATGGCGAAACGTATGACGTTAGTGAAGCGCCCGAATTAGAAAAAAATAAAAAGCACGACATTGCGATCGTGATTGACCGGATCGTCGTGAAAGAAGGCGTACGCTCTCGTTTGTTCGATTCGATCGAAGCGGCTCTTCGTTTAGCGGATGGCTACGTACTGATCGATGTGATCGGTGAAGAAGAAATGCTCTTTAGTGAACACTATGCATGTCCTTATTGTGGATTTACAGTCGGAGAGTTAGAGCCGCGTTTATTTTCATTCAATGCGCCATTTGGAGCTTGTCCGGATTGTGATGGATTGGGTGTCAAATTAGAAGTCGATATCGATCTAGTCATCCCAGATAAAAACAAAACGTTGAATGAAGGAGCGATCATTCCTTGGAATCCGATCAGCTCGCAATATTATCCACAAATGTTGGCACAAGCGTGTGAAAGTTATGGAATCGATATGGATACGCCATTTGAAGATCTTCCTTTGGAACATCAAGAAATCGTGTTGAACGGCACATCAGAGCCATTCCATTTTCACTACGAAAATGATTTTGGTGGGGTCAGAGATGTTGAAACATCATTTGAAGGTGTGATGACGAACATCAAGCGCCGTTACCACGATACGAACAGCGATTTTACAAGAGAACAAATGCGTCTTTATATGACAGAATTGACTTGTAAGACATGTGACGGATATCGTTTGAATCCGCAAGCTTTATCCGTGCAAATCAATGGCACGAACATCGGTCAGACAAATGAGTTGTCGATCCAACATGCCGTTGAATTTTTTGAAAATCTGACATTGTCAGAGCAAGAAAAAGTCATTGCTCGACCAATTTTAAAAGAAGTCAATGATCGTCTGTCATTTTTAGAAAATGTGGGCCTTGATTATTTGACACTTAGTCGTGCTTCAGGAACCTTATCAGGTGGGGAAGCGCAACGCATTCGTTTAGCGACTCAGATTGGTTCAAATCTATCTGGCGTGCTTTATATCTTGGATGAGCCTTCGATCGGATTGCATCAACGGGACAATGATCGTTTGATCGGTTCATTGAAGAAGATGCGTGATCTTGGGAATACCTTAGTTGTCGTTGAACATGATGAAGATACGATGCGTGCGGCAGATTACTTGATCGATGTGGGTCCTGGGGCTGGGCATCAAGGCGGGGAGATCGTTTCTGCTGGAACGCCAGATCAAGTGGCAAAAGATAAGCATTCATTGACTGGCCAATATCTATCGGGCAAAAAATCGATCCCAGTTCCCGAAACAAGACGAAAAGGTACAGGCAAAGCAATCAAGATAACTGGTGCTACAGAAAACAACTTGAAAAATATTTCCGTTGAGTTCCCATTAGGCGAATTTGTGGCAGTCACTGGTGTTTCTGGGTCAGGTAAGAGTACGTTGGTCAACAGTATCTTGAAAAAGGCACTTGCCCAAAAAATCAACCGTAATTCAGCAAAACCAGGGAAGTTCAAAACGATTTCTGGCTATGAAGGGATCGAAAAGATCATTGATATCGATCAAAGCCCGATCGGACGGACACCACGAAGTAATCCGGCGACTTATACAAGTGTCTTTGATGATATTCGTGACCTGTTTGCTCAAACAAATGAAGCTAAAATGCGTGGTTATAAAAAAGGACGTTTCAGTTTCAACGTAAAAGGCGGACGTTGTGAAGCTTGTCGTGGAGATGGGATCATCAAGATCGAAATGCATTTCTTACCAGATGTTTATGTGCCTTGTGAAGTCTGTCATGGGAAACGTTATAATTCGGAAACATTGGAAGTTCATTATAAAGGGAAAAGTATTGCGGATATCTTAGAGATGACAGTGGAAGATGCGGTTGAATTTTTCCAACCGATCCCTAAGATCCATCGTAAGCTGCAAACGATCGTCGATGTCGGCTTAGGGTATGTCACGATGGGACAACCAGCAACGACTTTATCCGGAGGAGAAGCGCAACGGATGAAGCTTGCGAGTGAACTGCATAAAATTTCGAATGGAAAGAATTTCTATATCCTAGATGAGCCAACAACTGGGCTTCATACAGACGATATCGCTCGCTTATTACATGTCTTGCAACGATTAGTTGATGCCGGTAATACTGTTTTAGTCATCGAGCATAATCTGGATGTCATCAAAACCGCTGATCATTTGATCGATCTTGGTCCTGAAGGTGGCGAAGGTGGCGGTACGATTTTAGCAACTGGTACACCAGAAGAATTGGTGAAAGTAAAAGAAAGCTATACCGGTCATTATTTGAAAAAAATCATGCAAAAATAAGAATCGTTATTGTTATAGTTAAAAAAATATTAAAAGAAAGCTTTATGTATTGTTTTCTTTTCACGAGTATTCTAGAATACTTTATATGGTAGTTCTTTCTACACTTATTGGTATAGATAAAAACTTCCTATAAGTTCAATCCGTTCAAAAAAGAATTGAGCAATCGGAGGAGATTCCTTTGATTGCTTTTTTCTTTATGGTATGATATTCCTTGTGTAAATATAAAACAAGAGATTATTAAGTTAGTGAGAGATAATTATGAACAGTAATGAAAAAGAAGCATTTATCCCTATTTTATTAGGTAGCGATATGAACGTTTATGGGATGGCCCGTTCATTTCATGAAGCTTATGGCAAGGTATGTCAAGCCTATGCGTCGAACCAACTAGCGCCTACCCGCTATAGCAAAATCGTCAACGTTGAAGTGATTCCAGGATTTGATCAAGATCCGGTCTTTATTGAGACGATGCGACGTTTGGCAAAAGAAAAGTATACGGATAAAAATATAAAATATTTACTGATAGCTTGTGGCGACGGATATGCGGAATTGATTTCTCAGCATAAAGAAGAGCTTTCTGAAACATTTATCTGTCCCTATATCGATTATTCACTCTTTGAACGATTGGTGAATAAAGTAAGCTTTTATGAGGTATGTGAAGAGTATCAACTGCCTTACCCAAATACATTGATCATCCGAAAAGAAATGTTGAACAATGGCCGCTTAGAACAAGAGTTGCCTTTCGACTTTCCGGTAGCGTTGAAACCAGCAAATAGTGTCGAGTATTTATCTGTCCAATTTGAAGGACGTAAAAAAGCATTTATTATTGATAATCGTGAAGAATTTGATTTGGTATTAGGCCGAATCTATGAAGCTGGTTATACAAGCGAAATGATCGCTCAAGATTTTATTCCAGGCGATGATAGTCACATGCGTGTATTGAATGCGTATGTCGATGAGCAACACCAAGTGAGAATGATGTGCCTAGGCCATCCATTACTTGAAGATCCTACGCCAGCTTCTATCGGAAACTATGTCGTGATCATGCCGGATTACAACGAGAAAATCTATCAAACAATCAAAGCGTTTCTAGAAAAGATCGAGTATACTGGTTTTGCGAATTTCGATATGAAATATGATCCGCGAGATGGCGAATATAAATTATTTGAGATCAATCTTCGTCAAGGAAGAAGCAGTTTCTTTGTGACGCTAAATGGACTGAATTTAGCACGTATTTTAACAGAAGATCGTGTTTTTCATGAACCATTCGTTGGAACAACATACGGAACGAACCAATCAGACAAAGCGAAACTATGGTTGGGCGTACCAAAAAAAGTCTTTATGACTTATGCGAAAGAAAACGAACAAAAACAACAGGCTTTGAAATTGATCAAAGAAAGACGATATGGAACGACCGTCTTTTATGACAAAGACCACTCATTGAAACGTTGGTTATTGATGACGTATATGTTCCGAAACTATATTCCAAGGTTTAAAAAATACTTTCATTCGAAAGAAGGCTAGTTCATGGAGAATTTTTTCAGTATCTTAGGTGGAATGGGTACGATGGCAACGGAAAGCTTTGTCCGCTTGATCAATCATCGTGTCAAAGCCGCCAAAGATCAGGATTATTTGAACTATGTATTATTTAATCATGCAACAGTTCCTGATCGAACGGCCTACATCTTGGATCAAACAAAAGAAAATCCAGTCCCTTATTTAGTAGAGGACATCAAAAAGCAAAATCTACTACAACCGAATTTCATTGTTTTGACTTGCAATACGGCACATTACTTTTTTGATGACTTGCAAGCAGAGACAACGATCCCAATCTTGCATATGCCACGAGAAGCCGCCAAAGAACTTGTTCGACAAAAGACAACAGGGAAAGTGGCTGTTTTAGCAACACAAGGGAGTATTCTTGCTGGTGTTTATGAAAAAGAGATCAAAGCATTAGGATTTGAAGTCGTGATCCCTGATCAAGCACTACAAGAGAAAGTGAATTATTTGATTTATCATGAAATCAAAGAGTCTGATCATTTGAATAAAGAACTCTATTATGAGATTTTAGAAGAAGCAGTCGAACGTCTGGATTGTGAGAAGATCATTTTAGGATGTACCGAATTGTCTCTAATGCAAGAAGTTGCATCTGACAATCCTTATCCAGTGATCGATGCACAGTCGATACTGGCTGATCGAACGATCGAGCTGGCTCATGCTGAACGCGTGAATCGTTCGAATTGATCGTAAAAATAGTTGTGGCTGAAGTTGTTCCACATGGGTTCAGCCGAATAAGCGCGGTAATCCGAAAATCATTTCAATTTTTGGATGCCACGCTTATTTTTTGAAGGAATTGGCTTTTGCCTCCTATTTTTATATAAAAAAACAAAAGAATTTAATTCGAGCTAGCAATGATACGCCCGGGATGATATAATTTTATAGGAGAACGAGAGAGGAGGCCATACGGATGGCTGATAATTTAGAACTAGTAATCATTACAGGAATGAGCGGCGCAGGTAAAACTGTGGCGATTCAAAGCTTTGAAGATATGGGGTACTTTTGTATCGATAATATGCCCCCAACATTGATCCCTAAATTTTGGGAACTAATTAAGGAATCAGGGAAAGTCACAAAAATGGCACTAGGTGTGGATTTACGTTCACGCTCTTTCTTTGAAGAGATCCAAAGTATGTTGATCGAAATCGAAAATACAAATTTCATCGATACTTCTGTCTTATTTTTAGATGCTTCTGACGAAGAATTGGTTGCACGGTATAAAGAAACAAGAAGAACCCATCCGATGGCGATGGACGGTTTAGTGACGGAAGGGATTCGCAAGGAACGGGCGATTTTAAATGATATCAAAGCGCAAGCATCTGTTATTATCGATACCACGACTTTGACACCACGACAGTTGCGCGAAAAGATCAATCAAACATTTAAAACAAAAGATGATCAAGGGTTCCGTATCGAATTCGTGTCATTTGGTTTCAAATATGGGTTACCGATCGATTCAGATATCGTGATGGATGTTCGTTTTTTACCAAATCCTCACTACATCGCTGATTTAAGACCATTGACTGGAAAAGATAAGCCGGTTTATGACTATGTAATGTCGTTTGATGAAACAGAATTGTTTTATTTGAAATTCCTTGATTTATTAAAGACAGTAATGCCTGGATATATCAAAGAAGGAAAAAGCAGTTTGACAGTAGCGATCGGCTGTACGGGCGGTCAACATCGCTCGGTTGCTTTGACGGAAAGATTGTCTCAAGCGCTTAGTGAAACATATAAAGTCAACGTGACTCACCGTGACAAAGACAAGCGTAAAGAGACGGTGAATCGCTCATGAAAATGAAAACTTACCGAATTCGAAAACCTAAAATCGTTGTAGTCGGAGGCGGTACAGGCTTACCTGTTATTTTGAAGAGTTTGCGTAATCAAGGGGCTGATATCACGGCAATCGTGACCGTAGCAGATGATGGCGGTAGTAGTGGCGAGATCCGCAAATCGATTGCAATGGCACCTCCAGGAGATTTAAGAAATGTCTTGGTGTCATTATCAGATATGCCTCAATTTTATGAAGATATCTTTCAATACCGCTTCAAAAAAGAAGATCAATTTTTAGCGAATCATACCATTGGCAATTTGATCATTGCAGCTGTCGCTGAAATGAGAGGGAGTACTTATGAAGCCATCCAGCTTTTATCTCGCATGATGCATGTAGATGGGCACATCTATCCATCTTCTGAGACCCCATTGACTTTACACGCGGTGTTCAAAGATGGAACGACTGCAATCGGTGAATCGAAGATCGCGCTTGATCGCAAAAACATCGAGCGGGTATTTGTTTGCAATACAGATGATGAAAGTGAAGCGAAAGCTGGACGTAAAGTTGTTTCGGCGATTATGGAAGCCGATATGGTCGTCTTAGGACCAGGTAGCTTGTTCACTAGTATTTTACCTAATTTAGTAATCCCGGAAGTCGGAGAAGCAATGCTCAAAACTAAAGCAGAGGTCGTCTATATCTGCAATATCATGACACAAAAAGGGGAAACCGAACATTTTACAGATGCGGATCATATCCGTGTCTTACATCAACATTTGGAACAACCTTTTATTGATACAGTGTTGGTGAACACAGAAAAAGTCCCAGAAGACTACATGGATCCAGAAATCTACGATGAATACCTTGTTCAAGTCGCTCATGATTTTAATGGCTTGCGAGAAGAGAACTGTCGAGTCATCTCTACGGACTTTTTAGAATTGAAAAATGGCGGAGTCTTTCATGATGGAGAGAAAGTCGTTGAAGAACTTTTCCGCTTAGTCTTTGGGTCAAAACAATAAAGAAGAATAAACTTATCAAAAGGAGGTGGACAACGTGTCCTTTGCAGCAGAAGTCAAAAAGGAATTGACTGGTTTAGAAGTCCATCGTGAACATGCAAAAGCTGAATTAGCCGCATTGTTACGTATGAATGGTTCGCTTGGCATCGTCAACCAGCAATTCATCTTGAACGTACAGACAGAAAATGCCGCAATTGCTCGTCGGATCTACTCACTTTTAAAAGATCATTATCAAGTACGCAGTGAGTTACTCGTACGAAAGAAAATGAAATTGAAAAAGAACAACGTCTACATCGTTCGCTTGAAGCAAGGAACGAAAAATGTCTTGATGGATTTGGATATCATGGATGGTATGATGTTCAATGGTCATGTGTCAGACGAGATCATGGGGAATGCGCAAAAAATGCGTTCATATCTGCGTGGTGCATTTATGGCTTCGGGTTCAGTCAATAATCCGGAAACCAGTCGCTATCACTTAGAGATTTATTCGATCTACGAACAACATAATCAGGATATTTGTAATATGTTGAATTATTACGGCTTGCACGCACGAACACTTGAAAGACGCAACGGCTATATCTCCTATCTAAAAGGCGCAGAGAAAATTGCGGATTTCTTGACTCTGATTGGCGCAACCAATTCGATGCTACGTTTTGAAGACGTGCGGATCGTTCGTGATATGAGAAATTCAGTGAATCGTTTAGTCAACTGTGAGACGGCTAACTTGAATAAAACCATCGATGCAGCATCAAAGCAAATCGAGAATATCGAGTTGATCGAAGCTCGAGTAGGGTTACAAGCTCTTCCCGAGAAGTTACAAGAAATCGCAGAATTGCGCTTGCAACATCCTGAGGTCAGCTTGAAAGAACTAGGTGAGATGATCCCATCTGGTGCGATCTCAAAATCAGGGATCAATCATCGAATCCGTAAAATCAACGAGTTTGCTGAAAAATTAAAAGAACAAGCATCTTAATAAAAAATGGATTGCTTTTTATTCGATCAATAGATACAAACGCAATGTGGTTTGACTCATTTGTCCTTAGCTTCTAGGTTTCATCGAAGCACTGTACAATGTGGTCAGGCCGCTTTTTTTTCTTTTTCCTAAAAATGGGCGCGAGATTGAACATTACATACTTATAATAAATGTAAATCAGCAATCATGAGGAGGCTCTATCATGGAAGAAGCGCAGAAAAGTAAGAAACGAAAAATCGATGAACTGTACCCGACAAGACTACTGAAAGAAAAGCGTGATCAATCCATTTATCGAGAGTTAGTATCAGGTCGACTGGAAAAAGACATTATGGAGAAGTATCAAATCAGTAGAGAGCGTATATACGCAGCCAAGAAAAAGTTCGCTATCCAAGAAGTCATTCGACAGAAAAGGCAAAAAGCAATTGCTTATCGATTGAATTTGACGGTTGAACAAGTTCGTAAATATCGGAATGATTATATTTATACATCGTTGGCAAAAACAGGAGATGTCGCATCATTGGTCGCTGAATTACAGATGAGTAAAGAGCAAATTTTAAAGATTCGTGATAAAAGAATTGCCAATGAATTGATAAAAGGTTTGAGTTTCGAAGAAGTAGCAAAAGATGCACAGTTACCGATCGATAAAATTCGTTCGATCAGAGACGAACAAATCATCGAACGATTGAAAGAAGAACATCCGGAGGAAATTGCTAGAGATTTCAATTTATCCATGGAACAAGTATATTTGATCAAGCAACGTTCCTTGAATTCTAATAGTGAAATCAGTGATTCCTCTATAACGATCAAAGATCTCTTGGAACAATTAGAAGAACGAAAAACGAAGGTACTAAGTTTACTTGAAGAAGGAAAAGCGACAAAAGATGTGGCACAAGAATTAATGATCAGCCAAAGAACGGTCATTGATATCCGCAATCGTGAAATCGAAAAATCATTCGAAAATAAGCAGGATGGTAAAGAAATCAGTCAGCGGTTCCATATAGAAATCGAAGAACTCTATCGGCTGAGAGATGTTCGTGTATTGATGCAAAATGATCAAGGAAAGACAAGCACTTTTCTTTCAGAAAGATATAATGTGTCTCGCTCCAGAGTCGGTTCAATCGTGAGTAGAAATAATTCTTCGAGTAAAATCAAACGTACGAAAGCAAGTTCTCAGAAAATCCCCGATATTTCGACAGTATCTGAAGAGAAGAGACAAGAGATTTTGAAGCGAATCAAAGAAACTGACATAACGAAGACGCTAGGAGAAGAGCTAAAGGTGATCGTTCCACTGATTTATAAGGTGAGAAATGATGAGATTTTAAAAAAACTGAACCGTGGTGAACATATCCAAGGGGTTGCTGATGAATTCAAAATGAATATCAAAAATGTTCGCGAAGTAATTTTTCGAGGGAATTTGGCCGAATTTCCAAATATCAAGCGTCGGACATTAGATTATTTAACACCTGAACAAGCGAAAGCAATTAGAAATTACATCAATCGCAGAATGTCGATTAGAGAAATCTCCGAAGCGCTAGATATCAAAGCCTCCTTGATCAGATCGGTGCAAACCAAAATGAAATCTCAAAAAGGAACATTCAAGATGAAACACCGTGTTACAAAGGAACAAAAACAGCAGATCATGGAAGATATCAAGCACATGAATACATACATGAATTCTGCTAAATCAGGCGTTAGTGAGTCGACGATCCGCGTTTTGACTACTAGATGCCAAGAAATCAAGGGGAAAGAAATCCAAGAAAGACGAAAAATAGAAAATATACAAGCACGAAAAAAGGTTCAAGAATTAATGGTAAAAGCGAAACAAGAAGCGAAAATAGGTAATATCAAGAAAATCATTCAACAAGCAAAAAACGAAAAAACAAAACGAGTCGCACAGCGGTAGTAACACAGAAAAAGGAAAGAAATTAATTCTACGCATTCTTTTTTCAAAAGAAGGAGGGGAACACCAATGGATGAACAATCAAATACAAAAAAAGCAAAGAAAAGAAACAGAGAGTCTAAACCACAAGCGGAAGCGAAAATGCAATTCGTATTAGAGGATTTAAGAAATGGGAAAACATCCCCGTACATCATCAAGAAACATCAATTGACCAATTGGCAAATAAGATATATTAAAAGAAAGCATATCTTGCAACAGATTAAAAAAGGTGTCCATATGGAGGAGATTTCTCACCAATTGAATATGCGGATCGATGATATTCGTGGGGTGCGTAATGATTATATCAACCAGCGTTTGAAAGTAAAGGAACCAGTGGCTTCGATCGCTGAAAAAGTTCAGATGGAACCCAAACATATTCTAGCTATCCGAAATCGGACAATTGTGGAAAAACTTTTGCAAAAAGTGAGTCCCAGAAAAATCGCACATCGCTGGCGCTTGTCTGAGAATGACGTGTCGAGGATTCGTGAACGATCTATCTTAAAACGACTCCGAGACACACATCCAGAAGATATTGCAAAGGCCTTTCGTCTATCCGTTGCAGAGATCGCAAGTATCCGACAAAAAAATGTCCAACCTTCTGAACCAAATGAAACATTGACCAAAGAAAGCAAAATATGGCTAAAAAACATCAAGGAGCAGGAAAAAGAAGTTCTCTCAAGAATAGAGCGAGGAGAGACGACAAGAGACATTGCGAAACAATTGAAAATGAATCAACGGATTGTTAATCGGACACGTATTCGTCATATTGAACAAGCTTTTGAACGAAAAGACGCAATCGAAGAAATCAGTCGTAGATTTTATACGCCAAAAGATGAATTAAGAAAAATTAGGAATCAGCGGATCTTGGTCTATCGGGAGGAAGGAATCCAATCAGATACTATAGCGAGAAAATTCAATATGAAGATTCATACAGTTCAACGTGTCGGTTTTCTTAATGGTGTGCAAAAACAGCCGAAAAAAAGAGAGAAAACATATACTAAGAATGATGGGAAACCCTTATCTTCTATTCCGGTTGATACATATACAAAGTTTAAAAACGAATTAAGCGCAGGACGTTCGATGAAGGAGATTACAAAGACGCTAAAATTAAAACCAGGTAAATTATATGAAATCAGAAATCATTTGGTTTTGACTAAACTCAATCAAGGTGAAAAAACAGAAGACGTGGCGAAACGATTCAAGACAACGGTGGGCAATATTTATCAAATCACGCTTCATGCGGATCTGACTAAGTACCCCAATATCAAACGACGTACGAACGGTTATTTATCAGAGGAACAATCAAAGGCGGTTCAGGGATTGATTCGAGCAGGAAAAACAAACCGGCAAATTGCTAATTTGCTTTCTGTGAAAGAAACGTTGGTTGTTAGTAAGAGACGATCCATGAAATGCAAAACAAGAATATCCGACACGAAGCGAAGAATCACAGACGAACAAAAGTTAGCGATCTTAGCAGAAAGAGGTCGTTTGGATACAGCTGCCAATTCCATCAAACATGGTGTAAGTGAAAAAACAGTTCGTGTCATAGAAAGTCAGAATGACGAAAAGAGGGTCAAAGTCATCAATGAACGGAAAAAAGATGTGGAGAAATTAAAAAAATTCAAACAAATCGAACAGGAAATCAAGCGACGTTCAAAAATCGAGAACATCAAACGAATACTCCAGGAAAAACCGCAACAATTTCGTTCAACCAAACATACTTCTTTGCTCCAACGTTAACAATTAAAAAATGAGACTGTAGCTTGTCATCGAATGAAGTATTCTTTAGATGGCTCCTCAAAAAAACAGACCCAAAAGCGAAGTTGCTTTGGGTCTGTTTTTTGATTTGAATTTCAACCGTAAGTTGGATAATGTGTTATTTCACCAATTCACTCAATTCTTCTTGGCTGATCGATTCATCAAAGATGTGGTCATCGATGATCACAGTTGGAACGAATTGGATGTGCGCAGCATTTGCTTCATCAATGATCGCTTTGGTTGCGGCTTTATCTTCTTGTTCAGTTAAGCCAAGCGTTTCAGTCGCATAGTCAGCGATACCAGCTAGATCAAGTTGTTTCCATTCGTCTTGTGCGTCAAATATCGCCTTGATTTGTTTTAATGCTCGTTCTCCGTCCGTCGTTGTGATATGGTGGTGCATCACATTTCCTTTTTGTAAACTTGGCTTTTCTTTGTCGAATAATTTGATGATTCGTAGCAGTCTTCCAGATTGAACTGCTTCTTCTAAAACATCGAAAGATTCGTTAAACCATTGGCGACAATAAGGACAAGCGAGATTGACAAATTCGATCATTTTTTTGGGCGCATCTTCGTTTCCATATCTAATTCCAGTCGTCGTATTTGTTTTTGTTGCATTAATAATTGAAATATCCATATTTTAAACACCTCTTTCTTCTATTGTAATAATTTTGTACCAAAAAAGACAATGATTTGTTCAAAAAATAGAAAGGTGTGCGGTCAGATATTCCTTCCTGTGTAAAAGTTGTCTATGGGCAAGGCTCTAAATAATAAAATGCAAAAGCTTTTTCCAAAGTGTCGATCTTGTTAATCAAATCGAAGTGCTTCTGTTATCACCTCATCATGTGATTTTTCTTTCAAAATAAGGAGGTTTTCTTGGTTCGTTTACGGTATAATGGTAAAGATAATTTAGATAAATTGAGCAAAGGTGATGAAACATGCGAAAAATGAAGACAATGGATGGGAATACAGCAGCTGCCTATATTTCTTATGCCTTTACTGAATTAGCAGCAATCTATCCAATTACGCCTAGTTCAACAATGGCTGAACTTGTTGATCAATGGTCTGCTTCAGGTAAAAAAAATATTTTTGGACAACCAGTAAAAGTCGTGGAGATGCAATCCGAAGCGGGAGCCGCTGGTGTCGTTCATGGGTCATTGAAAACCGGTGCATTGACAACAACGTATACTGCTTCACAAGGATTACTATTGATGATCCCGAACATGTATAAGATAGCTGGCGAACTTTTACCGAGTGTCTTTCACGTAGCTAGTCGAGCAGTGACAACGAATGCACTGAATATTTTTGGCGATCATGGGGATGTGATGGCTGCTCGGCAAACAGGATTTGCGATGCTTGCAGAAAGTAGCGTACAAGAAGTAATGGACCTTGCGCCAGTCGCTCATCTTGCTTCTTTAGAAGGAGAGATCCCGTTCGTCAACTTTTTCGATGGCTTTCGAACGAGTCATGAGATCCAAAAAATCGAGGTGTTGGAGTACGATGAACTAGCCCCATTGATCGATCAAGAAAAATTACAAGCATTTCGTGAACGTGCGATGAATCCAAACCAACCGACGACTAGTGGAACGAATCAAAATTCTGATATCCACTTTCAACAACGAGAAACAATCAATCAATACTATGATCGCTTGCCTCAAATCGTCAAAAAATATATGGATAAAATCAATGAATTGCGAGGGACTGCGTACGACCTCGTCACTTATTATGGTGCAGAAGATGCAGAAGAAGTCATTATCTCTATGGGTTCAGTCGCGCAAACGATCCAACAAACGGTTGATCATTTGAATCGAAACGGACGAAAAGTTGGTTTCTTGAATATCCATTTATATCGTCCATTTCCAATCGAAACATTGATCGAAAAACTGCCTAGTTCGACAAAAGCACTGGCTGTCTTAGACCGTAGCAAGGAGCCTGGAGCTGGAGGAGAACCTCTATTACTAGATGTTCAAAGTGCGTTATATGATGCAGAACGTCATCTGAAAGTCATTGGTGGGCGATATGGAATCGGCTCAAAAGATGTCACGCCTGATCAAATCGTCGCAATCTACGATGAATTGAAAAAAGAAAAAGTTGAGATGAAGAAACGATTTACAATCGGGATCATTGATGACCTGACCTATCGTTCTCTTGAAGTAGGACCGTCTCTTGATTTAACAGAACCGAACACTTACCAAGCAAAATTCTGGGGATTTGGTTCTGATGGGACTGTTGGCGCGAATAAGTCAGCGATCAAGATCATTGGTGACCATACGGACAAATACGCCCAAGGTTATTTTTACTATGATTCAAAAAAATCAGGAGGCTTGACTGTTTCTCATTTACGTTTTGGGGATACACCGATACGTTCGACTTATTTAGTGGAGCATGCGGATTTCGTCGCTTGTCATACACCTGCTTATCTTCACAGCTATGATTTAGTCAAAGGGCTGAAACCAAAAGGCACGTTTTTATTGAATACACTTTGGTCAGATGAGCAATTAGCGACACATCTACCGACTCATCTCAAACGGTATTTAGCAGAAAATGAGATCCAATTTTATACGATCAATGCGATGCGTTTAGCCCAAGAAGTCGGTTTGGGTCGACGGATCAATACGGCGATGGAGACGGCATTTTTCAAATTGGCGAATATCATCCCTTTTGAAGAAGTGCTGCCTATTTTGAAAGAGGAAGCCGTGAAGAGCTATGGTCATAAATCAAAGACGATCGTTGAAAAAAATATCCATGCGATCGATCGTACGGTGGAACTGTTGCACAAAGTCGAAGTACCTGCTGAATGGGCAACGTTAGAGCTCCCTAAAAAAGAAATAAACACACAAGATCGCTATGTTAGAGACATCCTTGAACCAATCAACGCGCAAGAAGGAAACCAGCTTTCGGTCAGAACTTTGGCAGAAAATGGTATGACGCGAGGCGACATGCCTTTAGGAACAGCAGCATACGAAAAACGCGGAGTTGCCTTGGAAGTTCCAGAGTGGATCAGCGAACGCTGTACGATGTGTAATGAATGTTCGTTCGTTTGTCCACATGCTGCGATCCGGCCATTTTTAGCAGACGAAGATGAGCTTGAAGAAGCGCCAGAAGGATTTATTGTTCGAGAAATGCGTGGACCAGATGGATTGAAGTATCGTATCCAAGTTTCTGTTGAAGACTGCACAGGTTGTGGCTTGTGTGTCGAAGCGTGTCCAGCAAAAGGCAAAGCGCTAGTGATGAAGCCGTATGAAGAGCAAAAGAAACAAGCGATGAATTGGGCGTTCGCCATGACGCTAAGACAAAAAGAAAATCCAGTCAAAGGTAAAAACACAGTGTTATCAACACAGTTCAACAAACCGTTACTTGAATTTTCAGGTGCTTGTTCTGGATGTGGGGAAACACCTTATGTGAAATTATTGACACAGATGTTCGGTGATCGGATGATGATCGCCAATGCCACAGGTTGTTCCTCGATTTGGGGCGGAGCCGTACCAGCTTCACCATTTACCACGAATGATTGTGGGCAAGGGCCAGCTTGGTCGAACTCATTATTAGAAGATAATGCTGAATTTGGTTACGGGATGCTGTTAGCCGCTCAAACTAGACGAGAAGCATTAGCGGAAGCAATGAAAAATGTCATGCCAAAAGTTTCGGCAGAATTACGCCAATTGATGGAAGATTGGTTGGCTCACATGTTCGAAAGTGAAGGAACGCAACAGCGAGCGGCAAAATTACGAGCAGCAATCGAAACTGAACTGCCAGAGCTTCCTGAACTACAAGCAATCTACCAAGAAAAAGATTTGTTTGTCAAAAACAGCCAATGGATGATCGGTGGCGATGGTTGGGCGTATGATATCGGCTTTGGTGGGATCGATCATGTGTTAGCAAGTGGAGCAGACGTCAATATCTTGGTGATGGATAATGAAGTCTATTCCAATACTGGCGGACAAGTCTCCAAAGCAACACCAGCTTCCGCCATCGCAAAATTTTCGGCGAATGGAAAATATGCGTCGAAGAAAGACTTAGGAATGATGGCGATGACGTATGGCAATGTGTATGTTGCACAAATCGCTTCAGGTGCAAACCAAATGCAAACGATCAAAGCATTTGAAGAAGCGGAAAAGTTTCCTGGACCGTCATTGATCATTGCGTATACACCTTGTATTGCTCATGGCTTATTAGGGGGCATGAAAGAGTCGATCAAAGAAGCAAAAGAAGCAGTAGCTTCAGGCTATTGGTCGTTGTATCGTTATAACCCTGAGTTGCTTACAAAGAATAAAACACCGATGACGTTGGATTATAAAAAGCCTGACTTTACAATGATGGCTGATTTCATGCGCAAGCAAGTCCGTTTTTCATCCCTCGAAACGATCCATCCGCAAGCAGCGGAACAATTATTCGACAAAACGATCCAAGATGCGAAAAAACGCTTTTATAATTATGCTGCGATGACTGGTCAATTAGAAAAGATCAAAGCCAAAATCGAGCCAGAAGATGTTATTGATAAGCCAGAAGTTGAAAAAACCAGAGTCAAAAAAGAGCGGACGATCGACCCAGAAGCAGAAGCTAGACGAGCGGCTAGGCGAGCAGCTAGAGCAGAGCGAAGAAAAGAGAAAGATCAATAAAGCAAGTGGTCTAAACAAAACAACTTTTTAGTGAATGAACAAAAAATGTAAATTTCTTGAAAAAATTGATTTTTGTTAGGAAATTCCAAGCAGATAAGTCTCATCTGGGGAAACATATGATATACTAAAGAGGAAATCTCAAAAGAGAAGAGAGGCTGTCTATGTCATTTCAAATCGGAGAACTTTTTAACTTAGATTATTGGCGACAAATGTTTTCCGGTGACTTGTTTTCTCAGAATTTTTTGGTGAACATACTCGATGTGTTGGTTGTATGGTATTTAGTTTATAAACTCATTCAACTATTGCGAGGAACAAAAGCAATCCAATTGCTTAAAGGGGTAGGGATTTTTGTTGTTATTCGAATCTTAGCCGAGATCATTGGTCTACATACCTTATCTTGGTTGATGAACCAAGTGATCACGTATGGTGTGATTGCGGCTATCGTCATTTTTCAACCAGAGATACGGCGTGGATTAGAACATCTCGGACGCAGCTCACTTTTCAAACAATCGAAGAGTGAGAAGCAAGAAGATGAACAAATGATCCTTTCTTTCGACAAAGCGATCCAGTATATGTCTAAACGTAAAATCGGCGCATTGATCACGATCGAACGCCATACAGGTTTGGATGAATATATCGAAACGGGGATTGCTTTAGATGCCGATATCACTGGCGAGTTACTGATCAATATTTTTATTCCGAACACACCATTGCATGACGGTGCAGTAATTGTAAAGGATGGAAAAATTGCAGTAGCCAGTGCCTACTTGCCTTTATCAGAAAGTATGTTGATTCCGAAAGAATTCGGAACCCGTCACCGTGCTGCTGTCGGAGTCAGCGAGGCAAGCGATGCAATCACGATCGTTGTCTCAGAAGAAACAGGAGATGTCAGCATTACGTTGGATAACCAATTGATGCCTGGTTTATCTCAAGAAGAATACTTGACGATTTTAAGAAAAAACTTGATCGTTGAAGAAAAGAACAAAAATAAAAATACGCTCCAAACCTTCTTAGATGTGATGACTAAGGGAGGGGATCACAAATGATCTCAAAAGAGAGGCGTAAAAGTATCTTATATGCGTTTGTTGCGTTATTATTCAGTATTGTGCTATATTTCAATGCCAATGGCCAATCTGTCCAAGATACTCTATCAGGAAATGAAGCTTATACGCAAAACGTTTCTGATGTGTCAGTCCAACTTTTGTATGACACGGATCAATATTATATCCATGGCTATGAAAGTACCGTCACAGCCAAGTTATCCAGCGCCAATCGTGTGCAGCTGAATGCAGAAGCGATGGAAGACACAAGGATGTTTCGAGTGACAGCAGATTTGACAGATCTTGGAGAAGGGACGCATGAAGTGCCGCTGAAAGTCAGAAATCTGAGCAGTGCGGTCAAAGCAAAACTTGATCCAGATACCATCACTGTAACGATCGAGAAAAAAGTGACAAAAGAATTTGATGTTACACCATTACTTGAAACGGAAACGACGCCAGCAGGATTTGAATTGAATGATGTTGAACTATCACCTAAAAAAGTGTCGGTCACGACCGGTGATCAGACACTGGAAGAGATCCAGCAGATCGTTGCAAGAATCGATCCTGCGATGATCACTGATGATGGGATCGACACGAAGGTCACGGTCCAAGCATTGAATAGTGCCGGAGAGCCTTTGAGTATCGTCTCAGATCCAGTCCAAGTTACGGCGAAAGCTACGGTAACAAAACCAACGAAAACGGTTCGACTTTATGGGACAGCACAAGGAACTCCTGGCAACAACGTGGAGAGTTATGATTTCAGTTTTTCTGACATTGAAGCAGAAGTCACTGGTTCAGAAAGTCAACTGGCCCAACTGGGAAATAGCATTACGATACCGATCGACATTTCTGGCATCGTTCACCGTACGACAAGAAAAATCGATATACCGGTAGAAAGTGGCGTTAGTATCACACCAGCTTCGATCGATGTAGAGATCACACCGGTCCTACAAAGAGACGATGGGAATACGAACCGTTCAAGTTCAGACGAAAGCTCAGCTTCAAGTGTGGGTTCTACACCAGCAAACTCTTCGTCATCGACGACTCGTCAGTCGGAAGAGACGCAGTCAACATCGAGTGAAGAGACGAGTGAATCATCAAGCGAGACGACAGAATCAAGTAGTCAACCGAATAGTCAAGAGGATTCATCGGAAAATTAAGTTAAAGGAGCAAATTTACAGTTATGGGTAAATATTTTGGAACGGACGGTGTCCGTGGAGAAGCGAATAAAGAACTAACACCGGAATTAGCCTTCAAATTAGGGCGTTGCGGCGGTTATGTACTGAGCCAACATGAGAAAGATGGAAAACGTCCACGTGTATTAGTTGGACGTGACACAAGAATTTCAGGTCAAATGCTCGAAGAAGCGTTAGTTTCTGGTCTGTTATCTGTCGGGATCGAAGTTTTTCAATTAGGTGTGATCTCTACACCGGGAGTGGCTTACTTGACACGATTGCAAAAAGCTAGCGCAGGTGTCATGATTTCTGCTTCACACAATCCAGCTCAAGATAACGGCATCAAATTTTTTGGTGCAGATGGATTTAAATTAGATGATGACCAAGAATTAGAGATCGAAGCATTGTTAGATGCGGAAGTTGACGAATTGCCAAGACCTTCAGCTGAAGGCTTAGGCACAGTCGAAGAATTTCCAGAAGGTCTATTGAAATACTCACAATTTCTAGTACAAACGATCAATGGCGATCTATCAGGCTTAACTGTCTGTGTGGATGCCGCAAATGGGGCTACAGCAACATCTGTCAACCGTTTGTTTGCTGACTTGGAAACAGATTTCTATACTATGGGAACAAATCCTAATGGCTTGAATATCAATGATGGGGTGGGATCAACTCATCCAGAGCGTTTAGCAGAAATGGTCGTCGAAAAAGGAGCAGACGTCGGTCTTGCTTTTGATGGCGATGGCGACCGCATCATTGCAGTGGACGAATTAGGGAACATTGTAGATGGCGATAAAATCATGTTTATCTGTGCGAAGTATCTAGCGGCGAAAAATCGTCTGAAAAAAGATACGATCGTCACAACAGTCATGAGTAACCTTGGCTTCCATAAAGCAGTTGAAGAAATCGGCTTGAAAGATGTCGTGACCCAAGTAGGTGACCGCTATGTCGTGGAAGAAATGCGCAAAAATGATTACAATTTTGGTGGCGAACAGTCTGGTCATATGATCTTCTTAGATTTCAATACTACTGGAGACGGAATGCTTTCAGGGATCCAATTATTGAACATCATGAAACAAACCGGCAAAAAGCTATCAGAATTAGCGGCTGAAGTAACGATTTATCCGCAAAAATTAGTCAACATCCGAGTAAGCAACAAAAATGGTGCGATGGAAGTTCCTGCAATCAAACAAGTCATTGAAGAAGCAGAAGCTGAAATGGCTGGTGAAGGACGTATCTTAGTTCGACCTTCTGGAACAGAACCGTTATTACGTGTAATGGCAGAAGCACCGTCGGATGAAAAAGTCAATTACTACGTTGACAAGATCGCAGCGGTTGTTAAAGCTGAGATTGGAATCGAATAAAACATACGATGCAAAAGAGAATCAATCCTTAAATGGCGTTGATTCTCTTTTTTTATGTTCAAACGAAGGACGCTTAGTAATTTTTCACATCAAAAAATTCGCCAAATAACGGATCATTGACAATGATTCCCGGAAATTCATTTGTTAGGATGAGTTGTTTGAATTTCCGATAGCCTGTTAACGACTTGAGCATACCCAATTTTTCTAAATGATTCAGTGATTGGTCCATCAATCGATGAGCAAGCGCCAGATCATCTTCTAAAAATGCGATCCAACCCTCGTAAAATGGCATGAAGACGGCTTGTTCAATCCGTTCTTCTTCAAAGATCAGTGTTTTCCATAACTCAAACGTATCTTTGGCATAAGCGACTTCTTTTAATAAACAAAAGACCGAAAATATCGTTGGAAAAGTTTGATAGAGAATATCCTTGTTTCCTGAGATTTTGGCAAAGCGTTGGCCTTTTTTGATGGCAAGTTTCAAACAGCGAAATAAAAGAGCAGGTTCCATTCCGACAGCGATTCGGGTAAATAATTTCAGCTCATAAACGCCCCAAGTCTCCGTATTCAATAAATAGTGCTTTGCGGAATCTAAGTAGTGGCTATGCTTTTGGTAGGATGTCAAGAGAGGCGTGCCTTCGATGATCCCCTTTTTCATGGCTAAATCAAAACGAAACAATTGTAACAAATGATCCAGTTCTAAAGAATAGTTGTCCTGATAATAGTTCTGTAATTCATGATACTTTGCTTCTAACTTTGTCCACTCTGTGATGGAATTGATATCCATATATTCGACATATTCGATAATTTCCAGCTGAGAAGCAGAAAAGGTGTTGCCAGTTTGTATCCAGATAAATTCATCAAAGGTCACCTCTAACTTCAACAATAAGCGATGAAATCTCTCACATGAAATCGTTGTTTTTTCATTTTCGAATTGAGAAAGCAGCGACATCGAAAGCTGATCATCGATTAGTTCTTTGAGTAAGATTCCTTTACTTAAGCGGATCTCTTTGATTGTTCTTCCATATGTTTTCATAAACACACCTTCTTTTTCAATATATTGAACTGTAAGAAACCAGGAACGAAATTTTTTATATAGTTAAATTATCTTATAGAAACGAGGAAGAAGCTATGGAAAAAAAGAAAATAATCGAGATTATCGATCTGAAAAAAAGGTTTGCTGAAAAACAAGTACTAAATGGAGTTGATTTTACAGTTGAACGTGGAGAAGTTTTTGTGCTTTTAGGATCTAATGGAGCAGGAAAAACGACACTTGTCAAAATGTTGACAACGATCTTGCCATTTGATGATGGTCAAGCTTGGATCAACGGGTATGATTTAAAAAAAGAGAGTGCTAAGGTGCGAGAAATTATTAGTTTGACAGGACAATTTGCAGCAGTGGATGAGCTGTTGACGGGCTACGAAAACATGAAAATGATCGCTGAGCTTCGCCATGTGAAAGAGAAGGAAAAGGTTGTCGAGAATCTATTAGAACGGTTTGATCTACAAAAACATAGCCAAGTCCTAGTTAAAAATTATTCAGGAGGGATGCGTAGACGTTTAGATATCGCCATGAGTTTTATCGGTGACCCTCAAGTGATTTTTCTCGATGAACCGACAACAGGCTTAGACCCACAAAATCGCATCGCCACTTGGCAACTGATCAAAGAAACAGCGACAGCAGGACGTACGATTTTTTTAACGACGCAATATCTGGAGGAAGCCGAGTATCTAGCAGACAAAGTGGCGATATTACATGAAGGTAAAATTATTTTGAATGCTACACCACAAGTAATTAAAAACACATATGACAGCCAATCGATGGCAATCAATGTGTTGACAAAAAGTGATTTTTATCAACTTTCAGCACATTTGGATCATCGATTATTATCAATGGATGAAGAAAAACTTTCTGTGACTGTCAATGTAGGGAATGCTTTCAACGATTCGGTTGATCTTCTGGACGAATTAAGACAACTACCGATCACGATCACTAATTTCCAGCAGAGAAATGCCTCATTAGAAGATATCTTCTTAAAGCTAGTACAAGGAGGAGTTTAAAATGAAAACCATCAGCGAAACGAATACATTATTTAAACGCAATCTGAAGTTATCGTTGCGAAGCTTAGAAACGGTCATGAGTGGGCTATTGACCCCGGTACTGTTGATGTTGCTCTTTGTATATGTACTTGGCGGAGCCATGGATGTGGGGGAGTTGTCTTATGTTGATTTTGTTTTGCCGGGTGTATTAGTCCAATGTATTGCTCAAAGTTCCTCTGTTGTGGGAATAGTAGTAAATCAGGATGTACATTCTGGTATGGTCGAGCGACTCTTGACGCTGAATTTATCAAAGTCAGCATTTTTAAATGGGCATGTATTCGCGGCTGCGTTTCGAAGTGTGATGAGTAGCTTCGTCGTTTTACTTGTGGCTTGGCTCATTGGTTTTCGTCCCAATGCCGATCTTGCGGAATGGCTAGTTGCTTGGCTGCTGATTTTTTGTTTTATTCTTGCATTTACCTGGATCTCGGTTTTGTTTGGATTATTAGCAAAATCAGCTGAAATGGCCAGTTTATTCACTGTATTGACCACCGTATTACCCTATTTAAGCGCTGGTTTTGCGCCGACTGACAACATGCCTACAGCGATACGACTATTTGCCGAATATCAACCGATGTCACCGATCATTCAAGCGCTACGAGGGTTATTGTTAGGTTTGCCAAATCCACCATTAGTACAGGCGTTTTTGTGGAGTATTAGCTTGATTTTTATTTTTAGGTTCTTAGCGATAGTTGCTTTCAATCAACGTGTGAGGAAGAAGTAGTTCATTTTCTTATTACAAAAAATCCCTGCAAGAAACAGTAGTGCATTTCTTACAGGGATTTTTGAATGTTTTTATTTAGCAGTAGTAGCCGAGAGATTACTCAACTGTGACTGATTTCGCTAAGTTTCTTGGCTTGTCTACATCATAGCCGCGTAGCAATGTCGCATAGTAAGCGAGCAATTGAGTAGGGATCACCATAGCCAGTGGTGAAAGATACGCATGGACAGCTGGGATAACCAATTGATCTGTCTCTTTTTCTAAACCATGTGCAGCGATCACTAAGGTCTTGGCACCACGACTTTCTACTTCTTTTAAGTTTCCTCGTGTGTGTGCGCCTGTGACTTCTTCACTAATGATCCCAATAACTGGTGTACCTTCTTCGATCAAAGCGATCGTTCCATGTTTTAGTTCGCCAGCTGCAAAGCCTTCTGCTTGGATATAGCTGATTTCTTTAAGTTTTAATGCAGCTTCTAAAGCGACATCATGGTCATTGCTGCGACCAATATAAAAGGCATTTCGCGTTTCATTAAGAAACTCCGCTGCTAATTCTTGTAATTCATCTTTTTGGGTAATCACTGTTTCCATCGCATTTGCGACTAAACTCAATTCATGAGCAACATCAAACGCCAATGCACGGACATTCCCTTTTCTATTCCCGACTGCTTTTGCAAGTAAAGCGAGTACAGCGATTTGAGCAGTATATGCTTTAGTAGAAGCTACCGCAATCTCTGGGCCGGCATGAAGCAACAAAGTGAAGCTAGCTTCTCTTGATAATGTAGAACCAGCGACATTTGTGATCGTCAATGAAGGGTGGCCTAATTGATTGATTTTGACAAGCACCTGACGGCTATCTGCCGTTTCACCGCTTTGGCTCAAAAAGATAAAGAATGGTTTTTTCGATAGTAAAGGCATCGTGTAACCAAACTCACTTGCTAGATGAACTTCAACCGGAATGTCAGTCATTTGCTCGAAGGAATGCTTGCTCGCTAGACCTGCATGATAGCTTGTACCACAAGCCACGATATAAATCCGGTCACTCGCTAAGAGTTCTTCCATCAATTTATGATCCAAAGGAATGTCATTTTCTTCATTCACATAGGTTTGAGCGATTTTACGCATGATGATCGGTTGTTCGTCGATCTCTTTCAACATATAGTAAGGATATGTTCCTTTTTCAATATCAGAAGCATCGACTTGTGCTTCATAAGAATCACGTTCAACGATCGTGCCAGTCAATGTTTGGATCGTGATAGCATCCGCTTGAACGATCACCATCTCTTGATCTTCGATTTCGACAAATTCTTTTGTATAAGAAAGCATTGCCATGGCATCACTTGCAATGACATTGAATCCTTCGCCTTTGCCGATCAATAAAGGGCTTTTATTTTTTGCAACAAAAATCGTTTCTGGTGCTGTACGATCCATCAAAGCAAAAGCATATGAACCTTCGATGACTTCAAGGGCCTTTTTAAATCCTTCTTGTGTATCTTGAGTTTCTTCTACGAATTTTTCGATCACATGAACAACGATCTCTGTATCTGTTTCGCCGATAAAGTCATCAGCTGCCACGTATTGTTGTTTCAATTCTTCAAAATTTTCGATCACACCATTATGGACTAAAACAAAGCGTCCGCTTTGTGAGTGGTGTGGGTGCGCATTTTTTTCTGCAGGTTCACCGTGTGTTGCCCATCTAGTGTGGCCAATTCCTGCTGTACCAGCTGTTTCTGGTGTCAATTTATCTTTAAGGTTTTGGATTCTGCCGCGAGCTTTGACTAAATGGTCCTGTTTTCCATTTGTGACAAAGATCCCAGCTGAGTCATATCCGCGATACTCTAATTTTTCTAAACCATTGATCAATCCTGGGGTAACATTTTCTAATCCGATCATTCCAACAATTCCGCACATAAAAAAACATCCTACTTTCCGTTATAAACTTGATTTTGCTGTTTCCAGCTGCGTAAGAAATTTTTTGTTCTATCTTCGCAGATAGGTTTTATATTTCTTTTTAGAGTGCAGTCCCTAGGGTCATCCGCCGAATGTTTCGATAAACCCTCTCCTCGTCATCTGTCAAAACAGACCTGGCGCTATTCCTTATTGGTCTAATTATCCTCCTAAAAGTATTTTTCCTGGAAACATCTAAAATAATAACGTTAACGTGTGAGGTTTGTCAACAAAAAAGATAAAATATGTAATTGGTATATATCGAAATGGGACGAAAAGAACAAAAAAATGAAATTCGACTATCTTCTTTACTTTGAGTTCGGTACAATAATTATAGATAGGAGGGAAAAAGATGGAAGAGAAAATAGAAATCATGACGTTGGGGATGTTAAAAAAACAAATTGCTGAATTTGAAAAAACAGAACGTGTGACGGATGAAACTAAAATCTTTTTGGATACCGGCTGGGATAGTATCCAAGAAATTGCCCCTGATGCGCTCGGAATCGAGCAAGCGCAACAGTTTGTCGTTGAAGATGAATTGACCCACGAAAAATTTACTGGTTACACCCTTGAGGAAAAGGCAGAAAAGATGAATGCGACACCAGGCTCTGAAGCGGTGATCGTTATTAGAAATCTATACTAGGAGAGTGTAAAATGAATAAAAAACGTTGGATCGCGGTATTGATCGCTGCAGGTTTATTAGTTGTTTCACTCGTTTCTTCGAGCTTGACACAACCCCAAGAAGAGACTCAGATGGGCAGTCTCAATAGTTGGTTATATGGCGATGAAGAAATGACACCGGTAGTATTGGAAGAAGGCAGTAGTACGGATCGAATCGTAAAACTATCTGTTGATGGTGCTATTGCTAGCGGAGGATCTTCAGGATTGTTTTCATCTGAAGGGTACAATCATGAAGACTTTTTGAAACAGATCGAAGCGATTGAAGCCGATGAAAATGTCAGTGGGATTTTCTTAGAAGTCAATTCTCCTGGTGGTGGCGTTTATGAAAGTGCAGAAATTGCCAACTTACTAAATAATGTTCGGACGGAACGTGATCTATCGATGTATGTCAGCATGAAAAATATGGCTGCCAGTGGCGGTTACTATATTTCTGCCCAAGCAGATAAGATCTTTGCAACGGAAGAAACAGTGACGGGTTCCATTGGTGTGATCATGTCTGGCCTCAACTATTCGGGTTTACTTGAAAAAATCGGCGTTGAAGATACTACTGTAAAAAGCGGTGCGCTAAAAGATATGGGTTCAGCGACTCGTCCAGAGACAGAACAAGATCATGCGGTATTGCAAGCTTATATCGATAACGCGTATAATCGTTTTGTCAAAATAGTGAGTGAAGGTAGAAACAAATCAGAAGATGAAGTGAAAAAAGTTGCCGATGGCCGTATCTACGACGGTGTGCAGGCAAAAGAAGCAGGATTGGTAGACGAAATCGGTTTTCCAACAGACGCTTTAGCAGCCATGCGTGAAGACCTTGATTTACAAGACGCTGAGTTGATCGAATATTCAACGAGCTCGACCGGCTTTGGCAATACATGGTTTGGCGCAAAATTAGCAGAATTACAAGGATTACAAGCTTCTGAAACTAGTCAGATCTTGTCATTGCTTGAAAGTTTAGGAACAGCAGAATCTCCAAGAGCAATGTATCTTTATGGAGGTGAGTAAACATGACTGAGAAATCTACTCATTCATCACCAATCGAGGAAATGCCCAAGGATATTGAGAAACCGAAAGTATCTGAAAGCAAGGAGTTGTCCTCGGAAGAAGTTTCTACGGTAGAAGAAAGCAATAATACGACAGATGAAATGATCGACGCAGCTACTACGTCAGAAGGACAAACGACGAGTGAAGTAAACTCCCATCGTTCAAATGAAGAACATGAGTCTACAGTGCAAGATAAAACTGCTCAACCGGCTGTCGGACCTGATCCTAGTTTTTCCCAAAAGGTACTGAGTTCCTTTGAAGAAAAACCGTTAACACAAACTGAAATCAAAGAAAATCAGAAAAAATGGCAAAAATATACCGATCAAAAAGCGGAAGAACCAACGATCAATCGCTTTCCCAATTATTTCTTTGCCGGTTTCTGGATTCGCTTTGCTGCTTTTTTGATCGATCTCCTTTGTATTGGATCAATCAGCCGCTTAACGTTAGGTATTGCTGTGAACTTAGGCTGGCTCCAAGTATCTGATTCTTATTTAAGTATTTACGGTGCCTTGTCACTGATTGCTTACTTAGCCTATTTTGTTTTGTTGACGAAATGGAATCACGGACAGACGGTCGGTAAAATGATCTTTGGCATTCGGGTGATCAGTTTTGATGAAGAAGAGCTGTCATGGAGTACCGTTCTTGTTCGTGAGGGCGCTTGTCGCTTTATTTTAAGATTTCCACTACTATTTATTGGTTATCTCCCAGTCATTTTCAGCAAGAAAAAGCAGCACATCGGAGATTATTTCTCCAATACGAGTGTGGTGACGATCAACTTGATCAAAGCATTTAACCAAGAGATGAACGCTTGATTTTTTACGTATAGAAAAGGCTGGTTATTGTTCAATAAGTCGTGTTAGACAAATGATAAAACAGTGAAGGGAAGAACCTAAGTGAGACCGATCGATTTTCCTGATAAATACGACAATTTGATGCGTATTGGCCAACAAGCATTAGCAAATCATCAATACAGTCAAGCAAAAGAGCTGTTTGAACGTGCCTATGAACTCGAAGCAACGTTTGAATCGAATACGTTGTTCGTGTTGGCACTATCTGAATTAGATATGTGGGAAGAAGCGCTCCATCAAGCACTTTTACATGAAAAGCAGTATTTGATGAATGAAGAATTGGCCACTTTTTATTTTGATTTATTGATTACAGCAAAAGATTTTTTATATGCGCGTAAACTGATTGCAAGTGCCGATTTCCCAGACGATTTTGAACAAGCGATCTTGTTGAAGATCCAACAGGCAGAAGAATTAGTAGGGCACATGAAACGACAGAAGATCCGAGAGATCTACCAATTAGTCGAAAAGCTACCTTCTGAAAAACCGACTACCCAGTTGAGTTATATCCAAGAAATCGAGCAATTGCCTTATCACGAATTTATCCAAACAGCCAAAAAATTGATCGTGTTAAAAACGGTCCATGTCCTTGTACGGGCAAAGCTGCTTGAATCGCTTGTCCAAGTAAAAGAACCGACACCAGTTGTTTATTTGACGATCGACGAGGAATTGATCGAAGTCATACCAAAGAAAATGGTACGTCCAGAAGAGCAAACCAGCTATCAACAAATCAAAAAAATGGCTGAAGCTTACGAGCAAGAAGATGCCTTGATGAGCAAGAACTTAAAAGAAGAGTTCACGATGCAGTCTGCGATCGTTTATCCGATCTATGATAGTTATATCGGTGATCTTGATAAATGGTTCGAACAAACAGTAGCTAGTTATACAAATCAGCCTTGTGAGGATCTTTCTTCGCCTGAGCAACAAGAATTCGCTGAAAAGAGAAATAAAATAATTACAGAACTATTATTATTCAATACCTAAAAAAACAGATAAAAAGATAAAAAAAATCATGAAAAACGTGGATTCCATTTGTTCAATATGTTTACAATTTGGAAGGGTTAGTGTACTATTTAAAGGTATGCATGAAACGTTTTTGATGTATCAAATGAATTTCTAAACTCGGAGGGAAATAAATGACTGCAACATTCGAAAAAAAAGGCACAAATGATGGTGTTTTAACATTTACGATCGGGCAAGATCAAATCCAAAAAGGATTGACAACAGCCTTTAATAAAGTAAAAGGAAACTTGAACGTTCCTGGATTCCGTAAAGGAAAAGTATCTCGTCAAGTATTCAACCGTATGTACGGAGAAGAAGCATTGTACGAAGATGCATTGAACGCTGTTTTACCAGAAGCTTATGAAGCGGCTGTCAAAGAAGCAGGAATCGACCCAGTTTCACAACCTAAGATCGACGTAGCAAGCATGGAAAAAGGTCAAGACTGGACGATCACAGCAGAAGTTACTGTAAAACCTGAAGTTAAATTAGGTGACTACAAAGACTTAGTGGTTGAAAAACAAGACCGTGAAGTAACAGAAGCAGACGTTGAAGAACGCATCAAACGCGAACAAGAAGCGCAAGCTGAATTAGTGATCAAAGAAGACGCAGCAGCTGAAAATGGCGATACTGTCGTTATCGATTTTGAAGGATTCATCAATGATGAAGCTTTCGAAGGCGGAAAAGGCGAAAACCATTCACTTGAATTAGGATCAGGTTCATTCATTCCTGGTTTTGAAGAGCAATTAGTTGGACACAAATCAGGCGACAGCTTAGATGTAACTGTGACATTCCCTGAAAACTACCAAGCGGAAGATCTAGCTGGTAAAGAGGCTGTCTTCAAAGTAACAGTTCACGAAGTAAAAACAAAAGAAGTTCCTGAATTGGATGACGAATTTGCAAAAGATGTGGACGATGAAGTTTCTACATTAGCAGAATTAAAAGAAAAATACATGAAAGAATTGACTGAAACAAAAGAAAAAGCTGCTGAAGATGCAAAAGATGAAGCAGCAATCAAGTTAGCAGTCGAAAATGCGGAAATCGTTGATCTTCCACATGTAATGGTTCACGATGAAGTACACCGTTCAATGGACGAATTCTTGAACAACATGCAACGTCAAGGAATCTCACCAGAAATGTACTACCAATTAACTGGTTCAACAGAAGAAGACTTGCACAAACAGTTTGAAGAAGAAGCAGAAATGCGTACAAAAACAAACCTTGTGATCGAAGCCGTAGCAGCAGCTGAAAACTTAGATGCTACTGAAGAAGAAATCACTGCGGAAATCCAAGAATTAGCAGAAACTTACAATATGCCGATCGACCAAATCAAACGCGTATTGACAGAAGACATGCTAAAACATGATGTGATCATGAAAAAAGCAATCGAATTGATCACTAGCACAGCAAAAGAAGCAGAATAAGGAAAATTCTTATTCGCATCGAATGGAAAGAGTTCAGGCGTTTAGAAGACGCCCGGACTCTTTCATTTGTTTCACTTCATTGATACTTTTGCTTTTTTTTAAATTATGGTATGATAGGGAAAGACTGTAAAGTCTTTGATAGTTTCTTGCGAATCATCGCAAGTTAAGGGGTGAAGACCATGTATGATAATCCAAGTGGTAATGAGACTGTACGCTGTTCTTTTTGTGGCAAAACACAAGAAGAAGTAAAGAAAATCGTAGCAGGTCCGGGGGTCTACATCTGTAACGAATGTATTGACCTATGTAAAGAAATCATTGATGAAGAATTTTACGAAGAAGCTGTACGTGAGTTTACCGAAGTACCGAAACCTTCTGAGATTCTTGAAGTATTGGATAATTATGTGATTGGGCAAGAACGTGCGAAACGCTCATTGGCGGTAGCTGTTTACAATCACTATAAGCGTGTCAATCAAGAAGCGCAAGATGATGATGTTGAATTGCAAAAGAGCAATATCTGTTTGATCGGCCCTACTGGTTCAGGGAAAACCTTCTTGGCGCAAACTTTAGCGAAAACGTTGAATGTGCCATTTGCCATTGCCGATGCAACGAGCTTGACAGAAGCAGGATATGTCGGAGAAGATGTGGAAAATATCTTGCTGAAACTCTTACAATCTGCTGATTACAACGTAGAGCGTGCTGAAAAAGGCATCATCTATATCGATGAGATCGATAAAATCGCACGTAAAAGTGAAAACGTGTCGATCACACGTGATGTATCAGGCGAAGGCGTACAGCAAGCCTTACTGAAAATCTTGGAAGGGACTGTTGCGAGTGTGCCGCCTCAAGGTGGACGCAAACATCCGCATCAAGAATTCATCCAAATCGATACGACGAATGTATTGTTCATCGTCGGTGGAGCTTTTGACGGAATCGAAACGATCGTAAAAAATCGTATGGGTGAGAAAACGATTGGATTCGGTACGAACAACCAAAAACTTTCAGAAAATGAAAGTGTCATGCAACATATCATTCCAGAAGATCTATTGAAATTCGGTTTGATCCCTGAGTTTATCGGACGCTTACCAGTGATGGCTGCGTTAGAAAAACTGACAACAGACGATCTAGTCCGAATCTTGACGGAACCTAAAAATGCCTTAGTGAAGCAATACCAAAAATTACTTTCACTAGATGACACTGCATTAGAATTTGAACCGGAAGCACTAAAAGCAATTGCGAAAAAAGCAATCGATCGCAATACCGGCGCTCGTGGATTACGTTCGATCATCGAAGAAATCATGATGGATGTCATGTTCGATATTCCTTCGGATGAAACGATCGAGAAAGTGATCATTACTAAAGAAGCAGCCGAACTTACCGGTAAACCAACAGTTATCTACAAAGATTCAGAAAAAAAAGCGGGATAAAATGAAAGGAGCAGTCGTGAAAGTTTTTGAAGCTTTTTCGACTACTCCTTTTTATTTTAGCGAAGGAAGCGGAAATGAACGGATTCGCTATACCGCTTTAAGGAGAGAGAGTATATGAAAGTCCATCATGCGGAGATCGTGATCAGTGCAGTTGCACCAAAACAATATCCGGAAACAGATTTACCAGAGATCGCCTTGGCAGGTCGCTCGAATGTCGGAAAATCATCGTTCATCAATACATTGATCGATCGAAAGAATCTTGCACGTACATCAGGAAAACCGGGGAAAACGCAAACTTTGAATTTTTACTTGATTGAAAATGCCTTGCATTTTGTTGATGTCCCTGGCTATGGTTACGCGAAAGTCTCTAAAACAGAACGTGCCAAATGGGGACAGATGATTGAAACTTATTTGACATCTAGAGAACAACTAAAAGCCGTTGTCTCACTTGTCGATGTTCGTCACAAACCCTCACAAGAAGACATCCAAATGTACGAATTCTTGAAATATTATGATATTCCAGTCATCGTCGTTGCGACAAAGGCAGATAAAATTCCTCGTGGAAAATGGAACAAACACGAAAGCGAAATCAAAAAAGCGTTGAATTTTGATCGTAATGATACGTTCATCTTGTTTTCTTCTGTGACAAAGCAAGGAAAAGAAGAGGCGTGGAAAGCGATCGAAGACGCGATTGCAGAATAAACAAATAAGACTTGAGACTTAGCGTGAAAGGAGAACTTTCAAAAACTAAGACATCAAGTCTTTCTTGTTTATTCCTTTTTTTTGTCTTTTTTTGGTTCGCTCTTTGGTTTTAAAAAGCGGTCGATTTCTTCTTTTGAAGCGACGGTTTTTTCAGGATCAACGCCAAAAGATTCGAATAGTTTGTCTAAGTTGTCGGTACGTTCAAATTTCAATCCCATATTTATCACCTCTGATTTTATTTTAACACGGTACCATTTATTACGCGCTATAAGACGAAAAGTTTTAGTTTTTTTTTATTATTCGTTATAATTTGATTATAAAGAGATTTGAGAGAGGTGAGAAAGATGGTGCCAGAAAGAAAAATGATGCTCCGTCTCGTCATGAAAAGAGAACGTGAGAACGAAAAAGAAGAAGCCTATGATTGGTCCGTACTTACTCGTATCTTACTTGTCCCTGAATTTTTTCAATCCTCTCGTCAGATAAAAGAACCGTATACCTTGGTGAAGCTAAAACAAGCATTAGATGAAATTGATGATCGTGAAATCGGTTGGCTTGAAATCATTGAAAGAGATTTCGTCTGTCGCTTTGAGTTTGGCTACCACCACCTTCAAGTCGATTATCAGTTTACTTGGAAAATATTCGAAAAAAATGAATCGGTGATCCGCAATTATCTTCAAACAAAAATGCAAAAACACGGCATTTTTGCCTATATGAGAAGTGTCGAAGAATATCTATACCATAATACACAGTCGATCGACGAGCGATTGACATTTGAATCTTCACAGATGATCGATAAGTTGCCGAAAATCAAAGGGTCTGATGGGCAAGTGATCGTTGATTGCAACCAGTTCCCGGGCTATGATTTGATGGTCGAAGGACGTTGTTTCACTTCTTGTTGGGAAATGTATTATAGTAGCTATTACTATCGTTTGATTCCTAAAGAGATATTTTTAGAAGTTCAGCAAGTGGAAAAGATCACACAATTTGACAATCAAGTCATTGGTATCCAGTTGTATCGTGATCCCTTCCGTTGGCAAAGTGAGACGAACTTAAAATTTCAACAATACTACCGCGATCAATTAGGTTTTGATCATTTATCTTGGGATAATGGGGTAGGCTTATTGAAGGAACCATTTGTCGAATATGCCTATACGAAAGATTCCTTACAATCTGTTCAATATCAAAACCATTTGATGCAACCAACAGAAAAGAAAAAAGCAACATTTTTTGTGACAAGAAACTATGATTTTGCGACTTATGACTATAAAGAAAAAAGAGCGAGAGGCGTCCTTAACCGCCAAGCATTTTTTCCTTGGGTCGATGAAAACCATAGTCAGTTGATTTGTTATAAAGTGATCGATCCAACTTTCACGTTAGATAATGGCATCGATGCTTATACCTATTACATCAATGAATATTTAAACGTAGAAGCGCCAGATGAAATGTATCGGGATTATCTGACCTCATTACGGATTTACGTTCCTACCAAGTTTTTATCCGATTTTCCGATGGAAGAAATCAGCGATCGATTATCAACGATCAAATTCAAGCGAATCCGTAAGAGAAAAGGTCGGTTAAGTTTTGATGCGGTCCAAGGAGAAAAACGTCTACGGGTCGTCTTGTTAGATCAGGCGGAATTAACAGGGAATCTATTGATGCAAAAAAATTAAGTCATTATCAAAAGGTTCTTTTTATCAGTCTTGATGTTCAAATCAATCTATAAATTGAGCAATCAGGAATTGGAAGACTGATTTTTATAACTTAATAAAGAATTGGGAACATTACTATTCCCAAGCAGATATAAGGTGACATCCTCAAAAAATGCTTTGGGGATGTCGCTTTCTTTTTGTGGAATCAATCACTATACACTCGTTTTTTATTGTTTTTGAATGTTTTTGAACGTATTGTGTTGAATAATAAAATAAAATATGCTAAAATCTATCGTGAGGTGATCGTGGAAATGCTTACAGAAGAACGCAAACAGAAAATCTTGCAACTATTGGAGCAACACAAAATCGTCAAGTCCCAAGAGTTAGTTAATTTGTTAGATGCTTCTGAATCAACGATTAGACGAGATCTTCAAGAATTAGAAGATGAAGGTTTATTGCAACGTATCCATGGGGGAGCGAAAAAAGAGGATCTTTTAGGCTTTGAACAGAATATGAGTGAAAAAACGCTCAAAAACGTTCATGAAAAACAAGTCATCGCTCAATTGGCAGCAGAGCTAGTAAATGATGATGAGGTCATTTATCTCGATGCAGGATCAACGACTTTAGAGATCATTCCATTTTTAAAGGGGAAACAGATAACTGTTGTGACCAATTCGGTAAAACACGCTTCTGCTTTAGTTGATCTGCAAATACCAACAATTGTCTTGGGTGGGCAAGTGAAACTGTCAACAAATGCCGTATTAGGGGCAAGCACGCTCAGTCAGTTAAGTGATTATCATTTTAATAAAGCATTTATGGGAATGAATGGCGTACATCTGGAACGTGGATTTACGACACCAGATCCAGAAGAAGCCGCAGTTAAGCGATTAGCGATTGCGAATGCTCAAGATAGTTATATTTTACTTGATCATACAAAGTTCAATAAACAAACGTTTGTTTCTGTTGCACCACTACAAGCTGCCACGATCATAACCGAACGTTGTCCATTAGAATTTCAATCTGCTTATAGCGAACGGACAACAATCAAGGAGGCAAATCAATGATTTATACAGTAACACTTAATCCATCAATCGATTTTATCGTACGTGTTGACGGATTAAAACTCGGTGATTTAAACCGTATGACCGAAGATTTCAAAGTGCCTGGTGGAAAAGGGATCAACGTTTCTCGTATTTTGAAACGCATCGATTCTGAATCGACTGCATTAGGTTTTCTAGGTGGATTCACTGGAAACTTTATTTCTGACTGGCTAAAAGAAGAGGAGATCGCGACCGCTTTTACGCAAGTAGAAGAAGATACGCGGATCAACATCAAACTAAAATCTGATTCTGAAACAGAGATCAATGGACAAGGACCGATGATTTCAGATCAAGCAATCGACCGTTTGAAAGCAGAATTAGCCACCGTTGGAGCAAAAGACATCGTGGTTTTATCTGGAAGTACGCCTGCAAGCTTACGTGCCGGCTTCTACCAAGAGTTGATCGAGATCATCCGTGAAAAAGGGGCAGAGTTTGTGATCGATACGACGGGCGATGACTTGAAGGAAGCCTTGAAAAAAGAACCATTATTGATCAAGCCGAATAATCACGAATTAGCTGAATTATATAATGTAACTTTTGATTCAGTCGAAGACATCCTTCCTTATGGTAAGAAATTATTAGAAGAAGGAGCGAAAAATGTCTTGATCTCAATGGCAGGCGACGGGGCTTTATTATTTACAAAAGATGGCACTTATCGTTCAAACGTCTTAGTTCGTCCATTGAAAAACTCGGTTGGTGCCGGAGATTCGATGATTGCTGGCTTTATCGGTTCATATAGCAAACAGGCAGATGCGGTGGAAGCATTCAAATGGGGCGTGGCATGCGGCAGCGCGACAGCTTTTTCAGATGATTTAGCGGTTCGCTCGTTTATCGATGAATTATTACCAGAAGTAGAAATTACTAAAATTGATTAATATCGTGGGGGGTACATCATGGAAATCAAAGACTTAATGATCAAAGATGCGATGATCATGGACCTACAGGCAACTGATAAAAAAGGTGCCATCGATGAAATGGTCCAAAAAATGTATGATGCAGGTCGCATCTCAGATATCGAAACTTATAAAGAAGGAATTTTAGCTCGTGAAGCACAAACATCTACTGGTTTAGGTGACGGCATCGCGATGCCACATGCGAAAAATGCAGCAGTGAAAGAAGCAACTGTTTTGTTTGCGAAAAGTAACAAAGGGGTAGACTATGAAGCGCTTGATGGTCAGCCGACTTTCTTATTCTTTATGATCGCTGCACCAGAAGGAGCAAACGACACGCATTTACAAGCATTAGCTGCATTGTCACGTTTGCTGATCGATCCAGATTTTGTTGGGAAATTAAAAGAAGCTGCAACACCTGAAGAAGTCCAAGAATTGTTCCAAACAGCAGAACAACAAAAAGAAGCTGAAGCAGTAGCGGAACAAGAAGAAGCAGCGCAAACAGTTTCTTCATCAGACAAAAAATTTATCGTTGCAGTAACAGCGTGTCCAACAGGGATCGCACATACGTACATGGCAGAAGATGCGTTGAAGAAAAAAGCCAAAGAGATGGGCGTAGAGATCAAAGTTGAAACAAATGGATCTGAAGGTATCAAAAATCGTTTGACTGCTGAAGACATTGCACGTGCAGACGGTGTCATCGTTGCCGCTGATAAAAAAGTCGAAATGAATCGTTTCGACGGAAAAGAATTAGTCAATCGCCCAGTAAGTGACGGTATCCGTAAAACGGAAGAATTGATCAATATAGCAATCAGTGGTTCAGCGCCAGTTTTCCATGGTGATGGAAAAGAAAATGCGGCAGATGAAGGAAATGCGGATGGTACGATCGGACAACGAATCTATAAAGATTTGATGAACGGTGTTTCTCACATGCTACCATTCGTTATCGGTGGCGGGATCGCCATTGCCTTATCATTTATGGTGGACCAATTCATGGGGGTACCACAAGATCAATTAGCAAACCTTGGGAACTACAACCAAGCAGCGAGCTGGTTCAATCAAATCGGTCAAGCGGCATTTGGCTTTATGTTACCAGTCTTAGCTGGATTCATTGCTTCAAGTATTGGTGATCGTCCTGGATTGATCGTTGGTTTTGCCGCTGGAGCATTAGCAAATACAGGTGGCGCAGGTTTCTTAGGTGCATTGATCGGTGGTTTCTTAGCTGGTTACGTGATCGTCTTCTTGCGTAAACTATTCAAAAACTTACCGAAATCATTGGAAGGAATCAAAACGATTTTATTCTATCCTGTCTTTGGTTTATTGATTACCGGTTTCTTGATGTTGATGGTCAACGTACCAATGAAAGCAATCAATGATGGGTTGAATGCTTTCTTATCTGGACTTAGCGGTTCAAACGCAGCATTACTAGGCGCATTACTTGCTGGAATGATGGCTGCCGATTTAGGTGGACCAATCAACAAAGCAGCTTATGTCTTTGGTACAGCTACTTTAGCAACAACGGTTGCCACTGGTGGTAGTGTCGTAATGGCTTCTGTTATGGCAGGTGGGATGGTTCCGCCATTAGCAATTTTCGTCGCAACACGTTTGTTCAAAAATAAATTCAGCAAAACAGATCAAGATGCTGGCTTAACAAATATTGTTATGGGGCTTTCGTTTGTGACAGAAGGTTCGATCCCATTTGCTGCAGCTGATCCAATCAGAGCGATTCCAAGTTTCATTATCGGTTCAGCATTGACCGGTGGATTAGTTGGTGCATTCGGTATTAAATTGTTAGCACCACATGGCGGAATCTTCGTTGTATTCTTATTAAGTCATCCGTTGATGTACTTGTTGTTTATCGCAATTGGTGCAGTTGTATCTGGCGTTATTTATGGTTGGTTGAGAAAATCACCAACAGTCAGTGAAGCATAAGTTTACAAGCATAATACCTTACTAAGGAAATTTACTTCTTAGTAAGGTATTTTTTTGTATAAAAAAACAAAAAACATATTGTTTGACTTTATTATGTCCCTCATAGTATCATCGTTTTGTTATTAATATTTAATATTATTATTGCTATTTTATCATTTTAATTCCATTAGGAGGGAAACATGTATAAGTCAGGAAAAACCTTAATATTACTAGGGTTATTTTATTTATTTTTTTCGCATGGACTTGATTTACATGCGAATACATAAGAAACAGATGTTATTTATATCGAGGAAACAGAAGCTACAGATTCGGGGGTTGAAGAATTAAAAAATAACGAAGCGTATCGTTATGAAGATGAGGTTGATACGGATGTCTCTGAAGAGAGCGTAGAAATTGAGGAGGAAGAGATACATATCGATAGTAGTCAGGAAGCACCTGAAGGACATGAAGCAAATGAAGCAAATGAAGCGTTGATGCCATTAACAGGCAATGGAACAGAACAAGAACCATATACTGCTGGAACAGCAGCGGAGTTAAGAAGCGTCCTCCAAACGATCCGCACAGACCCTGGAACAGGAACTTATCACATTTTATTAACAGATAATATCTTTTACAATGCCTCGGATGTATTTGAAATCCATAAAGATGTCGTAATTGATGGGCAAGGATTTCACATGTTATACGCTAACAATGCAAGTACGGCTGCAGGCGATACAGGTTTTAGAATAAGAGTTTCTGGTGTACAAGCGACTGTGAGAAATCTGAACTTTGGAAGTGATACACTCACAGATGCTAATGGACAAGTATATGACAATAATACGTATTATGGCGTCCTAGGTTCTGCGGGAACCGATAATATCCGTTTTGATGCAATTTTTGAAAATGTGAACTATTTTGCACGGAGGGGTGCGCAACCACTTCTCACATGGAATCGACAATCGCGATTTATTTTCAAAGGAGAAAATCATTTTATTAGTCGCACTGGGACAAATAGTCAAGAATTTATGGAAGGCTATAATATCACCTTTGCAGAAGGATCTAAAACAACGATCGATCACCAAACTGAAGTTAACTTAGGGTTTATCTTTGCATTTGGTACTGGCGGTTCTGCTGGAAGTGATGGTCGAATACGAATCAATGTGGAAGAAAATGCCGAAGTGAATATCCTTTCTTCAAAACAGCATTTTACCTTTGGTGCGCAAGTGATTTTTACGATTGCAGAAAATGCTAAGTTCCATTATAGACAAACAGCCAATCGAGCTTTGAGTTTTTCCAATAACCAAGCGGTAACTGTCAATATCGATCCGAATACACAAGCTACTTTTTTAAGTAACGGTCAGATCAATTCAGGAAATACCGTCAATTTTAATGTGAATGAACCAGATTTTATTCGTTTTCAAAATCTTTCGAGCTCAACTGGACTTTTTGCACGAAACATGAATTTTAACCGACTGGATAGTGCGGGTGAAGCAACGGGTGGCTATAACTTTTACTATATGAATCAAAATCAGCGACTAGTAAGAAGAGGGATTCCAGGAGCATCATCAAGAGTTTTAGCAAATAATCAATTTAGTCACTCCGGATTACGTCATGCGATCTACAAAAAGAGAACAAATTTTGACTTGACGAATACGGCGGATGTCGGAATTGGCAGAAGTAAATTAACGACGACGATCGATTCGTATGATCCTGCTGGGCGATTGGTCACAGATGTGGAGTATAAACTTAGCAAGGAACGGTTATGGAGCGGTGCTTCGATTACAGAAACCAGTGCCCAAACGGCAATCGAACAGGCAACAGAAAATACACCTGGCATGGTTGCGACAAATAAATCAACCAACTTATCTTGGCAAAACGATGAATTACGTGCAGGCACTTATTACGTGTATGCACGGGTTACAACAGCGATCAGTGATGATCCAGAAAAGCTACTTTTTGCAAGTGATAGTTTCTGGCAAGAAAAAGAAGTCGTTATTGAAAGAAGCCCGATCCATGTTGTGGTTCCTTTAGAAAAGTTATTTGATGTTCGTGAGACGGGTGAGTTTTATAAAGATGAACATAGCCAGCCAATCGTCAGTCATAGTAATTTTCCAATTGATTTTACAGTCACCCACGTTGCTGACCATTCCGTTGACCCGACGATCACTTTAGTGGATGAGATCATAGAGGAAGGTAAGGATGATTTAGTACTAAATTTAGGTGTGACCAATGGACAAAAATTAGGACCGTTATTGGTTGGTGAAAATAAGCTAGATACAGTTTCATTAGAGCCGTTTTTAGACGAGCCTTTAGAGCTTTTTCTAAAAGGAGAATTTAGAGGGTCCATCTTCAAAAAACATCAAACCGATTTTCGATTAACTTATATACTAACTGCACAAGGAGCTGAGGACTAATGGAAAACGCATCAGATAAACGAAAGAAACAAATAATCATCATACTCGTACTACTTTTATTACTGATAGTCGGTTGGCTAGCCTATCAACATTTCTTTCCAGAAAAACCTGAGCCGGTCACGCTCGTCAGCGGCGAATTTTTGCCAGACGGGAAAGATGCACAACGAATCTCAGAAGACGAGTTAGCCGAATTAGCCCAAACAGCTGCTGACAGAAGCAAATTCAATCTAATGATTTCACCGGAGGCGACGTTTAATCACCGAACCCTCCAAGGTGAATTGATGATCAAAAATCCACTCGAAAATGGTCACCCAATCAATGTGGAAATACGGAAAAAGAGCAATGATGAACTTGTTTATACATCTGGAGCTATTCAGCCAGGGTATGAAATAAAAGAAGTGACGCTTGAACAGTCACTAGAGAAAGGAGAGCATCCATCTGTAGCAATGTTTAGTTTGTATGATCCAGATACAAACCAGAAAAAAGGACAAGTAGCAGCTGGAGTGACATTAGTCATCGAATAAAAAATAAAAAAATAGATAGGGGAATATCAAAATGAAGAAGAAATTATTATCTAGTTTATTAGTAGTAGGAACAAGCCTAGGAGCGTTAGCACCAGCAACGATCTTAGCGACTGACGTTATTGGAAATTCATCGGCAGACATCACGATCAACGGATCACTTGGATTAGACAATACAGATCCTGATGAAGAAATTGAGGAAGGTGATACGAATTGGATCAACGTTACTTTAGATACAGCAACGATTTTCTATAATCTTTCCGGAACAACTACCATTGATTCACCAACATATAACATTGAGAATAAATCAGGTCGTCCGGTAAAGGTATCTATTAAGGACTTTACTCAAACAGATACATCTAACATTAGTGTCATTGACAGTTTGGACTTTGTTTCAAGCATTGGTGGGAGTGCGATAACTAAGCCATTGATCACTAGTGGGGATATTGAAGATTTTACTAATCCAACTGAACTCTTTACTTTAGCAAATAGCGTAGGAAACTTGAATGCAGATGGTACTTCAACTGGTGACCAGTCTACGACATTCAAGTACGAAGGGACTGTATCAGGAGATAATATTGCTCGAACAAATCCAGCATTCACACTGACACTTCAATTAGATGCAGTATCATTTCAACCTTAAGATAGAAGGGATAACATGAGTACAACAACGATTGAATTGAACGGGATGTTAGGTGTGACAGAGCAAGCGCCAACACCAAAAGAAGAAACACCTTCACCTGAAACAAATTCAACGATTCGTTCCGAAGTGAAGGTGGTTAACCCTTTACCAAAAACAAATGATCAAACTGGAATGTATCTCTCGCTTTTAGGATTCGTGCTTATTCTACTTGCATGCTTTATATGGGCGATCAGTCGCAACCTGAAAGACCATAAGCTAATAAATTGAGATAGAAAAAATCCATGATGGCTATCTATTCCACTCGTTTCTGTCACTTTTTGTGGTAGAGGGACAAGAGAAAGAATCAATTTAAGCCTAGGCTTAGGTTGATTCTTTTTTCTAAATGATTATCTCATAATTTCGTTGATTTTCCATGCTATTTTTACAAAATCTTCCTTACTGTTTTTTTTAAATATTGAAAAAAATAGTGTGAAGTTTTTTAGCCTAGCCTCAAAAAGGAGGACGTTATGAAAAAAATAGTAAACATTCTGTTGCTTTCTATATTTATATGGAGCCATCTCTTTCCGTATCACTTAATCTATGCAGATGTCGAAACCCAGTTGGAGTCTTCCTATGTAGAAGTAATCACAGAAGACTTTTCGACCGATGACAGAAAAAATGAGGATCAGGAAAATACGGAGGAAGTGGTTGAAGAAGCTACCAGATCAGAAGAAAGTGACGATCCAGCCGTACAGTCTGAAGAAGTAATAACTACAGCAGAACGAATCTCGCCTTATAGCGGCACTGGTACATTTGCTGATCCATTTACCGCTGGTTCAGCAACAGAGTTGATCACCGTGTTACAAACCATTACCAATGCAACCACGCCTGGCCCCTATTACATCACACTGACAGCGAATATCGTTTATGAAGACTCTGATTCGTTCAGTATCAATAAAGATGTTGTCATCGATGGACAAGACTTTTATATGTTGTATTCTAATAGTTCAAGTACCGCAGCGCTAGATACTGGCTTTCGCGCTAAGACCTCTGGTGTGACGGTCACTTTAAGAAATATCAATTTCGGTAGTGATACACTCATGGATGCGAACAACCAAATTTATGATAATAGCACCTATTATGGGATTATTGGGGCGATTAGTGAGCAAACGACTTTCCATGCCATAATGGAAAATGTCAATTACTATGCTCAAACAGGCGCGCAGCCTTTTGTCTCATGGAATCGACAATCAACTTTTACCTTTCAAGGGGAGAATACATTTGTTGGTAGAGCGGGTTGGGATAGCGAAGAATTTTTAGAAGGCTATAATGTCATTTTTGCGGAAGGTTCAAAAACAACGATTGATCATCAAACAACCACTGATTTAGGATTATTTTATGCTTATGGAACTGGTGGGGCAACAGATGGTCGTTTACGAATCACAATTGAAGAGAACGCTGAAGTAGAGATTATTTCAACCAAACCATCATTTACGTATAATGAATTTTCTACTGGGGTTGATTTTACCATTGAAGATGGTGCAAGGTTTTACTACACACATGTAGGTGCAAATTCGATGTATTTTTCTAATATGGTCCCAGTGATCTTCACAGTTGGGAGTGAGGCTCAAGTTTCTTTTGTGAATACGTCAACATTTCGTTCAGGAAATACAGTGACTTTTAACGTGAATGCACCTGATTACATTCGCTTTAAAAACGCAGGTGCTGCTGGGGCAGGTTTGTTCTCGACTGCGATGACATTTAATCGGCAGGATGGTGCTATCGGTGTAACTGGAGACTATCGATTCAGCTATTTAAATGCAAGTAGTCAATTGCAGGAAAAAGAAGTAGCTAGCGTATCGTCCAGCACATTGAACAACAGCTATTTTAGCAACCCCCAATTAATGCAAGCAATCTACCAAAAAAGAATCGAAGTAACTGATTGGAGCAATGTACCTGATGTAGCAGTAAATCAAAGTGAACTGACGACAACAATCAATAGCTTTAATCCGCCTACACGGACAGTGACTACGGTCGAGTATAAGTTAAGCGAAGAAAGTTTATGGACCGGCGCAGCTATCACAGACGCACAAGCACAAACAGCTATCGAAAATGCGACACTTGCGACAAGTGGCGTAATTGCAGTCGATACATCCACTGAACAAGTCTGGCAAAATGAAGAACTACAGGCAGGCACCTATTATGTGTATGTTAAACTGACTGGAGCTATCAGTGATGACCCGGACGTACAAGTGTACACGACGGAGAGCATGTGGTTTGAAGCAGAGATCGTCGTACCAAAAAGTCCAATCAGTGTGGAAGTTCCTTTGGAGTTGATATTTGGAACAAAAGAAGCAGGGGCATTCAGTGCCAATGATTCGGCTGAACCAATCGTCAGCCAGAGCAATTTCCCAATTGATTTCACGGTCACAGAAGTAACCGATCAATCGGATGAAGCAACGATATCTCTAGTCGATCAGCTATCTGTGAACGGTGAAAATGAATTGATACTCAATTTGTCAAAAACTGACGGACAATCTATTGGTCCAATGCTCGTTGGTGAAAATGAAATCGACGCAATTAGCATTCTCCCTTTTTGGGAAACCTCCTATGATCTTTATTTAAGCGGAGAGTTCTCAGGACCGATTTTTAACAAACATCACCCAAGCTTTCTATTTACGTATCTGTTGACGGTACAATAGACTATTCACATCAAAATAAATCGTTTTACATCTCTAAGCAACCAAAATCAACTTGATGATGGTTGCTTTTTTTGTTCAAATATCAGTTTCTTTAATTATATTCTAATCTGGGATATGCACGTATATGAGTGCTTAGATGTCGATTTTTAGTAAGAGTATCATAGATGATACTAAAAAAATATTTGTTATTATTTTGTTGGTGGAGAAATACATTTTATATTGTATAAACATTGATTTAACAAGAATAATAAGGCGATTAATTTACTTCTGCTCATTTTTCCAAGAATTCCTCTCACGATGTCTTTTTATATAAAAATCGTTATGCAAGGTTTGGGCTATAGTATGTTTTGACTAAAAAGAAAAGGATATAGTATCCTTTTTTTGTAATCTTAATCTAATCTTAATTTAATGTTGTGGTAAAGGAGCGAGGTCAAATAAATGAATCATCTGGCAAGAAAAGAAATAACCATAGCTAGAAAAAATATAGAATAAGAATAAAGTGATGCAAATGATCAAAAATGTATGTTTAATTTAAAGGATTGTTGGTAAACAAGGAAATCATAAAAAGAGAAGGAGGCTATCATGAAAAAACTATCAAGATTACTCATCTTCATTTCGATTGTATGTTTGACTAGCTCAACGATGAGTCAACACTATGCTTTGACAAATAGGATAGAAAATAATGGACCAATAACTGTAAATAGTTCTGACAGTGTGATAGCAGAAACTACGGAAAATACCAGTACTGAATCGACTACGCAATCACTTGAAGAGCCAGAAAAAATGGCTAGGGCAGAACAACAAAGCTTATCCGATAAAATCAACCAAACTTCCGTGTTAGAAAGTGTTTTAAATGAAGAGTCTGAACAATCAATAACTGCTTATGTAGGAACTGGGACGGAGTCCGATCCTTTTTTGATTGGTTCAGCGGCTGACTTAACGGCAGCAATAGAACGTATTCGTTACCCTACACCTAATATGGGGCCGTATTACTTTTCCTTAACTAACGATATTTATTACTCGTATCGTGATAAATTTTATGTTGATAAACATTTAGTGATTAACGGAAATGGCTACCACATGCTTGCGGATAATTTAGGTTCTACTGTTCAAACTAATTTATTTGAAGTTAGACCGAATATTCCTGTGGAATTGACACTTAGAAATCTTAATGTAGGTAGTGATAGTTTAACTGATGAAAATGGATTAAATTATGAAAGATATTTTTCAGGTGGATTTGTTCAAACACGCGCAGGTAGTATCAAGTTAACAATTGAAAATGTGAATTTTTTTTCAAAGCAAAACTTTTCTTTTATAAACGCAACTAATGACCAAAGCGGGTTATATTTTAGTGGAACCAATTCAATTAGAAATGTCGAGGCAGGGACGAGAAAATTATTCCAAACAAAGCATTTACAATTTTTTGAAAACTCGAAAACTATTATTGAAGAAAATAGTACGGCGAGTGGACTTCTTTATGTCTCTAATCCCTTTGATGGACTAGGTTCATCAATAATAGTACGATCAAATGCTGAAGTAATTCTTAATACATCTACAGCTAATTTAGGAGATGAGCGTGCGACATACATTAATGTTCATGAACAAGGAAAGTTGGTTGTTCATGCGAATCATCCAGATATATTAAAAAATGTAGTTACGGGAGTATACGAGAATGGGACTATTTCGGTTTTTAATGCTGTAGGAATGGTATTAAATGCGACTATATTTAATATTAGGGGAGAAACTGGTCCAGGGAATATACATCTAAAAGCAGACAACGGAATAACCGTATCAGGTATCTTTAGCTTTTCTCGGACTGATTTAGGGTTTTATGATGCAGGTGGCTACAAACTTACTTCTTTTTATGGTGACAATAGACAATACCATCAGAATTTACGAGGAGGTAATGTAGATTACAGGTTTACAACTGCCTCACTGAAAGCGTCAGGGGATACCGGAACAATTTATGAATTAATTTATCATAAAATACCGAGTATAAATAACGTGGATATAGATACGGAAGTGGATTTGGATATTAGCAATCTTACTTTTAATGTTGAGGATGCTACCTTATCAGAAACATTAATTAAAAATACTGATTTTAAAATTGGAACACAACGATTATCTAATACCATTTATCCATTAAATACCTATACTACACAATCAAATATTCAAACTGCCACTGTTGGAAATAGCGGGATAATAGCATCTGGATCAACTGTAGCTAGCCCTAATTGGACTCAAGAAAGACTTCGGGCAGGTACCTACTATGTCTACATCAAAATTACTGGCCAAATGCAAGAAAATCCAGAATTAAAACATTTATTAAGTGAAAGCTTATGGTATGAAGTTGCTGTACAAGTACCAAGAAGTCCGCTAAATATCGAAGTTCCATTAGAAAAAGTATTTAAAGTTCGGGAAGAAGGGGAATTTGATACTATTGAACTATCTCAACCAATCATTAGCCATAGTAATTTCCCAATTAATCTAACAGTAACTGATGTCGTGGAACATACCACAGATTCACCTGTAACGCTGGTCAATGAAATTTTACCAGATGCGGATAAACATTTACGTTTGCACTTAGCATCAACAGATAATCAAGATTCTGGACCATTAGTTGTGGGAGAGAATCAAGCCTCACCAATCGAAATACCCCCGTTCTTCGACAATCCGGTCCATTTGTATCTCAAAGGACATTATGTCGGAGGGCTTCATGTGAAACATGATGTCAGCTATTCATTTATCTATCAGTTAACGGCAAAATAACTGAATTAGAGGATCGTCATTTCAGAAATAAGATTTCTTGTAACAATTGATAGTCGCTGTTGCCACTATGACTTAAGAAAGGTAAGGGATATCATGGACACAAATATAGAACTAAAAGGAGAATTAGGTGTTTTAGAAAGTCGACCGCCGACTGAAGAAAGCAAGCCTCCTGATGAGAGTAAACCACCAACCGAAGATAGCAATCCACCGACTGAAAGTAAGCCATCTACGGAACAAAGTAGTTCTTCCGATGATCGGACATCAACTACCGATCAGACGTCTTCCTCTGAACAACGGGAACAGACAAAGGACACCAGTGCGGTTGTGCGAACAGATACTCAAAATACGAATCAAGTTCCAATCAAAGTCGAAACACAAACGATCGATTATTTCCCTAAAACGAATGAACAAGCTGAACCGTGGTTTGTTTCTTGGGTAGGTATCTTCCTAGTAGCCGCAGTCATCAGCTATCATATCATTGATCGTAAGATGAACAAATGAATGGACAGAAGAAAGAGAACTGAGGCGAGCATCAACGCTTCAGTTTTTTTGTATGGAGAGCACGATTCATGGTGCTAATAAGTTAGTACTGTTAAGTGATTGTACTTTTACTATTGAAAGGGTTTCAGAAGTAGTCGTTCGCAAAGGTTTTCCGTCAAGATGAAGAAACTTCACTTTATTGCCTATCCGGATAATGCTATAATTAGAAGGATTGATAATAGAAAGGATGTTGTACATGTCATCCAAAGCAAACTTACTAAAGGGGATGAATCCTCGTCAACAAGAAGCAGTCCTACATACGGATGGACCGTTATTATTAATGGCTGGTGCAGGTAGTGGGAAAACACGCGTACTTACGCACCGAATTGCTTATTTGATTGAAGAAAAAGAAGTGAATCCATGGAATATCTTGGCGATCACCTTTACCAATAAAGCGGCAAAGGAAATGAAGGAACGGGTCAATGCTATTTTAGAAACTGGTGGAGAAGATGTTTGGGTCTCGACCTTTCACTCCATGTGCGTCCGCATTTTAAGAAGAGATGTCGATTACATCGGGTATAATCGCAACTTTACGATCATTGATTCTTCTGAACAGTTATCGTTGATGAAACGGATTTTGAAAGAATTGAATATCGATCCTAAAAAATACGATCCGAGAAGTCTTTTAGGCACGATCTCGCAAGCGAAAAACAGCTTGTTGTCGCCGGAAGCTTTTGCAAAGATGCAGGGCAGTTATTATGAAGAAATTGCCGCGAAATGCTATACGGCATACCAAAAAGAACTCCAATACAACCAATGCATGGATTTCGATGATTTGATCATGAACACGATCCGTTTATTTGATGAGCATCCAGACTCATTGACGTATTATCAAAATAAATTTCATTATATCCATGTGGATGAATATCAAGATACGAACCATGCGCAATACACGTTGGTCAATCAATTAGCTGGCCGTTTTAGAAATCTTTGCGTAGTTGGGGATGCCGATCAAAGTATTTATGGTTGGCGTGGCGCGGATATGCAAAATATCTTGGATTTTGAAAAAGACTATCCGGATGCGGCAGTGATCTTGCTGGAACAAAATTATCGTTCAACGAAAACGATCTTGAATGCAGCGAATCAAGTTATTGAAAACAATCGCAATCGTAAACCGAAAAACCTTTGGACAGAAAATCAAGATGGCAATAAAATCACTTACTATCGAGCAGATAATGAGCGAGATGAAACACGTTTCATTGTCGAAAGAATGCAAGAAGAGATCCGATCGAACAATCGGAATTATGGCGATTTTGCGATTCTTTATCGGACGAATGCGCAATCACGTGTGATGGAGGAAACGTTACTGAAGGCCAACATCCCATACAAAATGGTTGGCGGTCACAAATTCTATGATCGTAAAGAAATCAAAGATGTTTTGGCGTATTTAAATGTGATAGCAAACCCGCAAGATTCATTAAGCTTTGAGCGCATCGTTAATTCACCAAAACGGGGGATCGGACCAGGTTCAGTGGAAAAACTCCGTAGCTTCGCAACGATGCACGAGTGGCCTTTGTTAGAAGCAGCTCGAAATGTTGAATTAGCGAATATCGGTGGAAAAGCAGGGACACAATTAGGTTCTTTTGGTGAAATGATGCATCAGTTGACTGAAATGATTCCTTATCTGACAGTGACAGAGTTAACAAAAGAAGTCTTGGAACGTAGTGGCTATTTAGATGATCTAAAAATCCAAAATACATTAGAATCACAAGCACGTATCGAAAACTTGGAAGAGTTTTTGACGGTGACACAAGAATTTGATAGGCAGTTTGAAAAAGAAGGGTTAGAAGATGCCGACTCACCAGAAGATAAGTTGGTCGTCTTTTTAAATGACCTCGCACTTGTTTCAGATATCGATAGTTTAGAAGAAGAAACAAAACAAGTCACGTTGATGACTTTACATGCGGCTAAAGGACTAGAGTTTCCAGTGGTATTTTTGATTGGATTGGAAGAAGGCGTCTTCCCACTTTCCCGAGCATTGATGGAAGAAAGTGAATTGGAAGAGGAGCGCCGCTTAGCTTATGTAGGAATTACCAGAGCGGAAGAAGCATTGTTTGTGACCAATGCATTTTCACGTACGCTATATGGTCGTACACAATACAATCGCCCTTCACGATTTTTAGAGGAAATCGATCAAGAATTGTTGGATATCCATGGGATGCGTCCGACACCAAGTGCTTCGCAGCCTTCACCTTTTCGCGGGAAACAAACTGGAACGACGTATCAGCAACCGACAAAGACCGGTGTTTCAGCGAAAGTCGCTACCGGTGGTGAAACAGGTGGTTGGAAGCCTGGAGATAAAGTCAAACATAAAAAATGGGGACCTGGAACAGTGGTCAGAGTTACTGGCGACGCAAAAGACCTTGAGCTTGATATTGCTTTTCCAAGTCAAGGGGTCAAACGTGTATTAGCCGCTTTTGCACCAATCGAAAAAGTTTAGTTCAAATAGGGGGAGAAAAAGATGGAACACGAAATGACGATCGATGAAGCGACAAAAAGAGCAGAAGAACTTAGAGTGCAGTTAGATCGTTGGTCTCGTGAGTATTATGTGTTGGACCAACCAACAGTGGAAGACTATGTCTATGATAAGACCTATGCTGAGTTAGTGGCGATCGAAGAGCAATATCCAGATTTGATCACCGCAGATTCACCGACACAACGAGTAGGTGGGAAGATTCTTTCCGCATTTGAAAAAGTCATACACGATATTCCATTATATAGTTTAAATGATGTTTTTAATAAGGAAGAATTGTTAGCTTTTGACCAACGTGTTCAAAAAGCAATCGGTCATCCAGTCGATTATTGTTGTGAATTGAAAATCGACGGTCTCTCAGTGTCGTTGCGTTATGATAATGGGGAGTTTGTTCGTGGTGCCACTCGTGGGGATGGTTCTGTTGGTGAGAATATCACGGAAAACTTAAAAACGGTGCGTTCTGTCCCAATTCAATTAAAAGAACCTATGAGTATTGAAGTGCGTGGCGAATGCTTTATGCCAAAACGCTCATTTGTCAAATTGAACCAAAAAAATGAAGAAGAAGGCAAGCCGGTCTTTGCGAATCCTCGGAATGCTGCCGCAGGTTCATTGCGTCAATTAGATTCCAAGATCACAGCGAAAAGAAATCTCGATACGTTCTTATATACCGTAGCAGATTTCGGACCGATGCAAGCTACTACGCAATACGAAGCCTTAGAAGAATTAGATAAGATCGGGTTCCATACGAATCATGAAAAACGTCTTTGTCAGTCGATCGACGAAGTTTGGGCATTCATTGAAGAGTACCACGAAAAAAGAAAAGACTTACCTTATGAGATCGACGGCATCGTGATAAAAGTCAATGATTTTTCATTACAAGACCAACTAGGCTTCACAGTCAAAGCACCTCGTTGGGCGACTGCCTATAAGTTTCCGCCTGAAGAAGTGGAAACAGTGATCGAAGAAATCGAATGGACAGTGGGACGGACTGGTGTGGTGACACCAACAGCGATCATGACACCGGTTCGTGTGGCTGGAACGACAGTGAGTCGCGCGAGTCTGCATAATGGTGACTATATCCAAATGAAGGATATTCGTTTGAATGATACTGTTCAAATCTATAAGGCAGGAGATATCATTCCAGAAGTCGCTCAAGTTATTTTAGATAAACGACCCGCTGACAGTGAGCCTTACCCAATGCCCGAGCATTGCCCCGTTTGTCAGAGTGATTTAGTCCATTTAGATGAAGAAGTTGCCTTGCGTTGCATCAATCCAAAATGTCCAGCGCAAATGAAAGAAGGCTTGAACCATTTTGTTTCGCGCAATGCGATGAACATCGATGGCTTAGGGCCGAGAGTCTTAGAACAGATGTACGACAAGAAATTGGTGGCAGACGTTGCAGATCTTTACAAGCTAACAGAAGAAGAACTATTGACGCTAGACAAGATCAAAGAAAAATCTGCCAACAATATTTTGACTGCGATCGACAACAGTAAAGATAACTCGGTGGAACGGTTGATTTTTGGTTTAGGTATCCGTCACGTTGGGGCGAAAGCAGCGAAGATCTTAGCAGAGCATTTTGGCGATTTAGAAACTTTGAGTCGTAGTGATTTTGAATCGATCATCCAGCTAGATACGATCGGTGATATTATTGCGGACAGTGTCGTAACGTATTTTGACAACGAAGAAGTCCACGAATTGATGGAAGAGCTGAAACAAGCAGGTGTCAATCTTGAATACAAAGGGATTCGTTCGACACAGTTGGAAGAAGTTGAATCACCGTTCAAAGATAAGACGATCGTGTTAACGGGTAAATTGACGCGCTTCACGAGAGAAGAGGCGAAAGAAACGATCGAGAACTTAGGTGGCAGAGTCACTGGCAGTGTTTCGAAAAAAACAGATATTGTTGTTGCCGGCGAAGATGCAGGTAGTAAATTGACGAAAGCCCAAGAGTTAGGAATCGATGTCTGGACGGAAGATCAAATGGCTGAAGCCTTGGCAGAGAGTCATCCTGTCGGTGAAGAAGATTAAGTTTTTCAGATAAATTTCAAGAAAGAATTTCAGAATGCGATTTTCTTATGTTAAAATAAGAAGCAAAGTTTTCATTTAGAAAGAAGGGGTACTATGGCGATTAGTGAAGAACAAGTAAAACATGTAGCGAAGTTAGCCAAATTAAAATTTGCCGATGAAGCGCGCGCAGGTTTTACTGATCAATTAGGAAAAATCATTGACATGGTAGAAATGCTGGAGGAAGTAGATACTGAAGGCGTACCATTTACATCAAACGTCGTTGAAACAGTCAACGTCATGCGACAAGACCGGGCACAACTAGGTTGGAGCAGAGATGAATTATTGAAAAACGTACCGGAAAAAGAAGATGGTTTCATTAAGGTACCAGCAATCATCGATAACGGGGAGGCTGGCGCATAATGACAGAATTATACAATCGTTCATTAGAAGAACTACACGACTTATTGGTTTCAAAAGAAATCACTGCACAAGACTTGGTGAAAGCAACCTTTGATCGTATCAAAGAAACAGAACCTGAGATCGATGCGTTTATCACATTGAATGAAGAAAAAGCTCTAGCGCAAGCTAAAGCCTTGGACGAAAAGGGCATCGACGAAAACAATGTTCTTTCAGGTATTCCAATCGGTATCAAAGACAATATCGTAACGAAAGATCTTTTGACGACAGCAGCATCAAAAATCCTTTACAATTTTGAACCGATCTATGATGCGACAGTCATGGAAAAAGTCTACGAAGCAGATATGATTCCTGTTGGTAAATTGAACATGGATGAATTTGCAATGGGCGGAAGTACCGAAACTTCTTATTTCAAAAAAACGAAGAATGCTTGGGATCAAACAAAGGTTCCTGGAGGATCATCTGGTGGTTCAGCGGCAGCTGTTGCGGCAGGACAGATCCCAGTCTCTTTAGGGAGTGATACTGGTGGTAGTATCCGTCAACCAGCAGCTTTCAATGGAATCGTAGGGATGAAGCCAACGTATGGTCGCGTTTCACGTTTCGGCTTGATTGCATTTGCCTCTTCTTTAGACCAAATCGGCCCAATGACTCGTACAGTCAAAGACAATGCATTAGCTTTGACAGCCATCAGTGGCTACGATGAAAAAGATGGTACTTCATCAGGTGTCTCTGTTCCTAACTTTGCAGAGGGATTGACTGGTGACATCAAAGGCATGAAGATCGCTATACCTAAAGAATATTTAGGTGAAGGTGTCGACGAAGGCGTGAAAGAAGCGATTCTTAAAGCCGCTGAAACTTTCCGTTCTTTAGGCGCTACTGTAGAAGAAGTCAGCTTACCTCATTCAAAATATGGTGTGGCTGTTTACTATATCATTGCTTCATCTGAAGCAAGTTCTAACTTGCAACGTTTTGATGGAATCCGTTATGGTTACCGCTCAGAAGATGTGAAGAACTTAGATGATGTCTATGTCAACTCACGTTCTGAAGGTTTCGGAGAAGAAGTAAAACGTCGTATCATGTTAGGGACTTTCTCATTGAGTGCCGGCTATTATGATGCGCATTTCAAAAAAGCAGGACAAGTTCGTACGCTGATCAAGCGTGACTTTGAAAAAGTCTTTGCAGACTATGATTTGATCATTGGGCCATCGTCACCGACTGTGGCATTTGGCCTTGGTGAAAATATCAACGATCCAATCACGATGTACATGAGTGACATCTTGACGATCCCAGTGAACTTGGCAGGACTTCCAGGTATGTCTGTTCCTGCTGGTTTATCTGAAGGACTACCAGTCGGCTTACAGATCATCGGGAATTATTTCGATGAAAAAACGATGTACCAAGCAGCTTATGCGTTTGAGCAAGCAACTGAGTTCCACCGTCAACAACCAGCAATTTTAGGAGGGAAAGCCGAATGAATTTTGAAACAGTCATTGGACTTGAGGTCCACGTTGAATTAAAAACCAACTCAAAAATCTTCTCTCCAGCTCCTGCGCATTTCGGTGCTGAACCAAACAGCAACACCAATGTGATCGACTGGGGATACCCTGGAGTTTTACCAGTAATGAATAAAGCAGCCTTAGAATTTGGGATGCGTGCGGCGTTAGCGTTGAATTGCGAGATTTCAAAAGATACGCATTTTGACCGCAAAAACTATTTCTATCCAGATAATCCAAAAGCGTATCAAATCTCACAATTTGACCAACCAATCGGTCATGATGGTTGGATCGAGATCGAAGTCGAAGGCAAAAAGAAAAAAATCCGTATCGAGCGTGTACATTTAGAAGAAGATGCAGGCAAAAATATGCACGGTATCGGCGGCTATTCTTATGTCGATCTAAACAGACAAGGAACACCGTTGATCGAGATCGTTTCAGAAGCGGATATGCGTTCACCAGAAGAAGCCTATGCTTACTTGGAAGCATTACGTTCAGTGATCCAATTTACTGAAGTCAGTGATGTGAAATTGGAAGAAGGTTCAATGCGTTGTGATGCCAATATTTCTTTACGCCCATATGGCCAAGAAGAATTTGGAACAAAAGCAGAATTGAAAAACTTGAACTCTCTTTCATTTGTCAAAAAAGGGTTAGCATTTGAAGAAAAACGTCAAGCGAAAGTATTGTTATCTGGTGGAGAGATCCAACAAGAAACACGTCGCTTCGATGAAACGACGAACAAAACGATCTTGATGCGTGTCAAAGAAGGGTCAAGTGACTATCGTTACTTCCCAGAACCTGATATCCCAAGATTCGTGATCGATGACGAATGGATCCAACGAGTGAAAGCAAGCTTACCAGAAATGCCAGCTTCTCGACGTGAACGTTACATCCGCGAATTAGGTTTACCAGAGTATGATGCAAAAGTATTGACACTATCAAAAGAAATGTCTGATTTCTTTGAAGCAACATTAGAAAACGGAGCAGACGCCAAACAAGCATCAAACTGGTTGATGGGCGAAGTTTCTGCTTACTTGAACAGTGAAAAACTAGAGCTAGCTGAAACGAAATTAACACCTGAAAACTTAGCTGGCATGATCCGTTTGATTGCAGATGGCACGATCAGTTCTAAAATTGCGAAGAAAGTTTTCCGTGAGTTGATCATGAATGGCGGAGAAGCACAAAGTGTGGTTGAAGCAAACGGTTGGGTCCAATTATCTGATCCAGCGAAATTATTGCCGATCATCAATGAGATCTTAGATAATAACCAACAATCGATTGAAGATTTCAAAAACGGAAAAGACCGTGCAGTCGGTTTCTTAGTCGGACAAATCATGAAAGCAACAAAAGGACAAGCAAACCCAGGTGTGGTCAACAAATTGCTAAATCAAGAATTAGCGAAACGATAGAGGGATGCTATGAAAAAAGCGCGTGTGATCTATAATCCGGTTTCTGGGAAAGAACTGTTAAAACGTAATCTAGCCGACATCCTCCAAGCATTGGAGGAGTCCGGCTATGAAGCGAGTGCTTTTGCAACGACTCCAGAAGAGGATTCGGCAAAAAACGAAGCACGACGAGCGGCTGAGGCAGGTTTTGATCTCGTGGTTGCAGCGGGCGGCGATGGGACGATCAATGAAGTCGTCAATGGAATTGCCCCACTTGAAGTCAGACCAAAAATGGCGATTATTCCAGCTGGAACAACTAATGACTACGCTCGCGCCTTGAAGATCCCACGAGATAATATCAAGGCAGCAGCTGAAGTCATCAAAAAGAACCAAACAGTCAAAATGGATATCGGTCAATCTGACAACAGCTATTTTATCAATATTGCAGCTGGCGGCTATTTGACAGAATTGACTTACGAAGTGCCTTCTGAACTAAAAAGTATTTTTGGTTATCTTGCTTATTTGGCTAAAGGAGCAGAAATGTTGCCGCGCGTCAAACCGATCAAGATGCACTTGAAATACGATGAAGGAGAATACAAAGGCAATGCCTCCATGTTCTTTTTAGGTTTGACGAACTCTGTCGGCGGTTTTGAACAAATTGCCCCAGATGCGAAGTTAGACGATGGGAAATTTTCTTTGATCATCGTCAAGACGGCGAATATTTTTGAAATCCTACACATTGCAGCATTGATGCTCAATGGTGGAAAACACGTAGATGATCCAAGAGTCATCTACACGAAAACAAGTTTCCTTTATGTAGAGACAGAAGACAATGCGAACCGTCCGGTCATGATCAATTTAGATGGTGAATATGGTGGAAACGCACCGATGAACTTCAAAAATCTTCATCAACATATCGAATTTTATGCAAACACCGATCAAATTCCAGATGAGGCAATCACTGGTTCTGAAGAAGAAGAACTAGAAGAAGTCAGCAAAGAATTTGTAAAAGAAGTAGAACGTTTGACGGATGAAGATATCGATGGCGATGGTAAAATCGCAGACGAAGAATAGAACTGAGCAAGATTGGATGACTCTTAGAAGGAAAAAACAAGGATCACTATGATTACTGGCTTTTTCCAATAGACTGAAAAGGGCTGGGAATGAATGGATCTCCCAGCTCTTTCCTTTGTTGATCGAACAAAATTAGAAACCATTCAAGAAGAATAGGAGTAATGAAATGACACAAACAATTAAGAAAAATGAACGGTATACTGTTGATATCATCGATTTAAGTTACGAAGGGTTGGGTGTTGCCAAAATCGACGGTTATCCTTTATTTATTGAAAATGCTTTGCCAGGTGAACAAGTGGAGATCCTCGTTGTAAAAGCAGGAAATAAATTTGGCTACGGTAAAGTGGAAAACTGGTTGACGACCTCACCAGACCGCCAAGACATCACTAGTAACGTTTTATTGCGTACAGGAATCGCTCCTTTAGCCCATTTGAAGTATGATCAACAATTAGCATTTAAACAAAAACAAGTCGAACATGTCCTGACTAAAATCGCAAAAACGCCTGAAGTCCAAGTGCAACCGACGATCGGTATGGCAGAACCAACAGGCTATCGTAATAAAGCTCAGATTCCTGTTCGTCGTGTTGACGGCGAATTAGTAACTGGTTTTTACAAGAAAAATAGTCATGACTTAGTGGAGATTGAAGATTTCTTTATCCAAGATCCACAAATCGACCAAGCGATCATCAAGGTAAGAGAAATCTTGCAACGTTTCCAAGTACGCGGCTACAATGAAGAAAAAAATGAAGGTCAAATCCGTCATATCATCGTTCGTCGCGGGCATTATACGCATCAAATGATGGTCGTTCTAGTCACTCGAAAAGAGAAATTTTTCAAATCGAAAGAAATCGCTAAAGCAATCCATGAAGCTTTACCAGAAGTGGTGTCAGTGATCCAAAATATCAATGAAGAAAAAACAAATGTCATTTTAGGTGAAAAAGAGAAAGTCCTTTTTGGTCAATCGTATATCGAAGATCAGTTACTTGGTAAAACGTATCGTATCTCTTCTAAATCCTTTTACCAAGTCAATACAGTACAAACCGAAGTACTGTATCAAAAAGCAATCGAGTTTGCTGAATTGAAAAAAGATGATGTCGTAATCGATGCGTATTCAGGAATTGGAACGATCGGATTATCTTTAGCAGATCAAGTAGCAAGCGTTTATGGAATGGAAATCGTTCCCGCAGCGATCGAAGATGCCCAGTTCAACGCATTGACAAACAAAATCGAAAATGCCCATTATGAAGTGGGCAAAGCAGAAGCAGTCATGAAGAAATGGCAGGATAAAGGGATCAAACCAACCGTTTTAGTTGTCGATCCTCCAAGAAAAGGGTTAGATGCTCGTTTCATTGATTCAGCAATCGATATGGCGCCTGAACGAATCGTTTATATCTCATGCAATCCAGCAACGTTTGCCAGAGATGTGAAGTTGTTTGCGGAAGACGGCTATAAGTTAGAAAAAGTCCAACCAGTTGATTTATTCCCACAAACACATCATGTGGAATGTGTCGGATTACTACGCAAAGGTTAATTCTTAATGTAAGACGTTTCTTTCAATGGAAACGTCTTTTTCTTATCCATTCAAAGTTTAGAGAGTAAAATAATTGATAAACTCTGATGTTACAAAATAACATGTATCTTTTAAATTTATTCCTGTAAAATATATATTTAATAGTAAAATATCAAATCGACATTTAAAATGTATGATAAAAAATATCATTAATAAACCGCTGATTTACAAGCAAGTAACACAAACAGTTAATGTTAAAAGAGTCTTTACATGTGGAACGTTTGATTTTGAAGACTATAAAAAGATCTTTAAAAGCTTTTGGGGGCCGATCCTGAATCGGTTTGCAGGGCCAAAGTTTGTAACAACTAAAAATAAATGAACTTTCGAATGGATAGGTAGTGAACTTTTATTTATTCTGATCGATGACTATCTTAAAACTTCCAATTGTCTTTAGTGATTCGAGATACTTCTCTCAGTGACTGATTGAATAATAGCGATTCTTTACATCGTTTTCGTAAAGGAAACATAAATTAGGTATTGATAAAAAGCGTTAATAATATACAGTAAGTCAATCGCTGTGTATTTTTAACGCTTTTTATGTGTGCTTTACTAATGTCTCCATAATAAGTGAAGGAGTGAATAGAAAGCTCGTTTTTTTCTATACACTTTTAAATAACATTTTATATTAGAATTTTTACATATTTTTGACTGGATATTCACTTGATGTTTACTGGAAATTGACAAATGATTATTATAATAGATTTGTAACAGAGAAAAATAAACAGCTAAGAGGTGTAAGATGACGTATTTGTTAAAGATGACAAACAAGAAATGGATGATGGTAGCTTTACTTTTTACGATAGGAATCAGCACACTGACTTTTTTTTCTGAAGATGTCGCTTCTGCTTCATCAGAATCAATGGTGGATACAGAAGTGAAATTTTTACTTGAGCCTACGCTCGTTTTAGATGAGGATGGTCAATTATCTTCTTCTTTTTTAGAAACACTTGATTTAACTGTCAATCGCCAACGTCGAATCGATATGCAATTCATGGATACATTGGAGCAAGATTTCAATGATCAAGGGTGGATTCATCGAATCAGACAGCGAAACTGGCAAAATAATTGGCAATTAACCTATAGAAAAAGATTTCCGCTTGCTTGGCCGGTAACGGAAGGAAGTATCCAAGCAGCTTTAAAAACAGCGGAAAATGAAGGATTTACAGAAGAGGACTGGGAATTTGAGATCGATTGGAGCTATGATTCAGCAGTTCTAAGTACATCTTCAACAAAAACGGTCGATTTACCTCTTGGTATACGTCCAGGGGCTTTGCCTGATACATCCCTTGCACGACGTTTGTTGATCGATAACCAACCTGCTTTAGTGCCGGTTATTGATTACAATCAGTTGATCAATCAAACATTGATCCATGGGCCTGTTTATTTTGATCGTTATGAGTTCTCTGTACCAGAGCTTGGCGGAAGCAATGCATTAAGAATCGAAGTTTTACCGATCAAAACAGAAGATGGTCAAGGAATTGAATATATTGTAGAAGCTTCTTTCGTTGGAGAAAATCAAGAACTAGCAACAACAGAAAAACAACGCGATTACTTGTTCGCTCGTCTTTCGACTATGGATGATCTAGTTGTACCAAAGAGTGGTTTAAGGACGTCAACGATCTTACAAAGATATAAACATACACAAAATGTCTGAAACATCGCACATTTAGGGGGAGCAAGAGTGAGGATCACCATAAAAAATTTGAAAAAATCATTTGGTCCAACGGTTGTGACAAATATGGATGAGTTGACCTTTGAAACAGGTAAAATCACTACGATGTTGGGGCCTTCTGGTAGTGGTAAAACGACTCTTCTGCGGATGATCGCAGGTTTAGAGACTCCGGATTCCGGAGAAATCTGGTTCGATGAACAGTGTGTTTTTTCATCAGAAAAAAAAATCAACCTTTCGCCAGATAAACGAGAGTTAGGTTTTGTGTTCCAAGATTTTGCACTATGGCCTCACTTGACAGTATTTGAAAATGTCGCTTTCGGACTACGAGCGCGTAAACAAAAAGACCAGCTAAAAGATCGAGTGATGCAGGCGATAGAGACGGTTCAATTGAGCGGGTTTGAATCAAGATATCCGCATCAATTATCTGGTGGTCAGCAACAGCGTGTGGCGTTTGCCCGAGCGATCGTAGTTGAACCGAATTGTTTACTATTTGATGAACCGATGTCTGCTTTGGATGCGGTACTGCGTAATGAGATGCGGATCGAATTGCGAAATTTGGTAAATCAAATCGGTATTACGGCGATTTTCGTCACCCATGACCAAGTGGATGCGATGAGCATGAGTGATGATGTGATCGTGTTGAATGAAGCGATGTTGCAACAAAAAGGAACACCAGAAGAAATCTATCATTTTCCGGAAAATGAATTCGTCGCGCGATTTATCGGACGTTCTAATTGGCTTGATACGAACCGAATGTTTCGACCTGAGTCAGTCAGTTTAATTCATGATCCGTTGGCTGAAAAGTATCAGGTCGATGTGATCTCAAGTCAGTTTATCGGTCAGGGGTATGAACTCTGTTTAGAAAAGGATCAACAACGCTGGTATGTCGTTTCAAGTCATAAACCGCAATCAACAAGTATAGCTATTTACGTAAAGAAAGAGCATATTTTACAAATACTATAGAAGAATGAGGGAAGAAAACGATGAAAAAATGGTTAGTCGCAGGTGTAGGTATCTTATCGATCATGTTAGCTGGATGTGGTTCAGCAAGTGGTGATACGTCAGAAAATGATTCCAATGCTTCATCAACGAGTGGCACACAAGAGAAAACGGAAGCAACGGATCTGTCGGGTGAAGTGTATGTCTACTTGCCAAGTCCAGCAAATCTTGGCGATCAGCTGGCAGCGGACTTTGAAGAGCAAACAGGAGTTAGAGTCAATGTCTTTCAAGGAACGACTGGGGAAATCTTAGCTCGTCTCGAAGCGGAATCGGCGAATCCGGTAGCAGATGTCATCATGCTCGCTTCATGGAGTGATGGTCTTGGTTTGAAAGCTGATGATGCGTTGATGTCTTACACGCCAGAAGGTGCAGATAACCTTCATGAAGGTTGGGCGGATGAAGACAATATGCTCTTTGGTGCAAGTGGCTCAGCGGTCGGTGTCATTTATAACACGACGTTATTCCCGGAGTTGGATGCAGACTGGGATGAACTAGCTTCTGATAAGTATCAAGATGAATTAGCCTTTCCCGATCCTGAAAGATCTGGCTCTGCTAAAGATTTCTTAGCAGGTTTTATCAATAATAAAGGGGAAGAAGCTGGGTGGCAGACTTGGAAGGATTTAGCTACGAATGGAATGACGATACCAGGTGCCAATGCAGCAGCGCTTGAAGAAGTAACTACTGGTGCAAAAGGCATCCTTGTTGGTGGTGTGGATTGGAATGCTTATGATTCAATCAGTAAAGGAGAAGCTTTAGAAATCTACTATCCTGAAGGTGGAACGATCGTTAATCCACGTCCAGCAATGATCCTCAATTCAAGTCGAAATGTAGACAATGCCAAAGCTTTTATGGATTATCTATTATCTGATCGTGCGCAACAGCTGATCAGCGAAGCCTACTTGATTCCTGGCCGAAGTGATATCACGAGTACACAACGTGAAAACTTAGCCGATATCAATACGCTTGATGTAGATTGGGATTGGATGATGGAGCATTCTTCTGATATCACAAGCGAGTTCTTGTCACTTGTGGAGTCTGCGCAATGAAAATAAACGCTAAAAAATGGACATATGGGGCGGTCGCTCCCATATGTCTTCTCTTATTCATCTTGACGGGAATTCCTATCGGTGTCATTTTCTATCGCGCCTTAGTTTATGAGGGGACACTTGACGTAGGACAAACGATCCAGACTATCATGAATCCGGATAATTTGCAGACGATCACAAATACGTTGTTATTAGGCATTGCGGTCGTGATTTGTTCGACTGTGCTTGCTTTGCCCCTTGCTTTTTTGACAGTTAGGACAAAGATCGCCGAGAAAAAATGGTTAGATATCGTCTTGCTGATCCCATTTATGACGCCACCTTATATCGCATCGATGGGCTGGATCTTATTTACGCAACGACGGGGTCTGTTTCAGCAAATGTTTCCTTTTACCGGTGATTTTTCCGAAAACTTTTTTTCATTCTGGGGAATCGTTCTAACGATGAGTTTTCATCTCTTTCCTTTTATATTGACGATTTTAAAAAATGCGTTATTGAATATTGGGGCTAGCTTGGACGAGAGTGCGGTGATCTTTGGTGGTGGCTTTTTTTATCGGTTACGCCGGGTCACGTTACCCTTGATCACTGGGAACTACGCTATCGGAGCCTTACTAGTCTTTGTAAAAGCTGTTTCGGAGTATGGCACACCAGCAACGATCGGTCAACGTATCGGTTTTTCTGTCTTTGTCACCGCGATCCATCATAACGCGACGATTGCTCCAATCAATTTCAATGCAGCCGCAAGTTTGTCAAGTTTACTGATATTCATCTGTTTTTGTATTTGGTTCTTACAAAATTATGTAACGGCAAAGAAATCTTATAAATTAGTTGGTGGAAAAGGCACGAAACGTGTGGAAAAAAAACTATCCGCGCATCAAAAAATCGCCGCTTGGGGCTATATCATTGCGCTATTAGTTGTCGCAATCGGTATTCCTTATTTTTCAGTCGTGATGACCTCATTGATTCGTTTAAGAGGTCAAGGCATGGTTAGTGGAAACTTTACACTTGCTCACTATAGCCAACTCTTGACTGAGAATCCTCGCGCGGTACAAGCATTCAGGAATAGTTTGTTTTTGGCATTTTTTTCTGCAACGATTGCAGCAGTTTTAGGTACCGCCTGTGCCTCGATCATTTACTTTAGCCAAACCAAATTTCGCAAGGTATTACACGTGATGAGTTTGTTACCAGACATGTTGCCAAGTATCGTCTTTAGTATTGGTATCATGATTTTTTGGAATAGTATTTTCCATATCATTCCGTTGTACAACCATATCGGGATCATGCTATTAGCTTATGTCACACTTTTTCTTCCTTTTTCAGTACAGTACGTAACTTCTTCTTATACACAGATTGCTGATTCATTGATTTGGGCAGGTAGTGTATTTGGCGGTACACCTTTCTATGTTTTTCGACGAATCATTTTTCCTTTACTTTTGCGTGGGATCTTTGTTGGCTGGATGATGACCTTCATCATATCGTTTCGTGAATTAGTCACAGCCAGTATTTTATCTCCGCCAAATACATTGGTGGTTTCCACTTTCATCATGCGGGAGTTTGAACAAGGAAGTGTTTCAGTAGGTATGGCGATGGCTGTCTTGACGGTTCTGTTTACTACAGGTACATTGATCATCATCAATTCATTTTTAAGACGGGAGGAATCATAGGTGAAAGCATTGATTGTTAGTGACAGCCATGGAGCGACAGAAGAGCTGCAATCACTTCGACAAAAATATGAAGGAACTGTCGATGTCATGCTTCATTGTGGCGATTCTGAATTACCAGAAGATCATCTAGCATTACAGGGATTTCAAGTAGTGAACGGCAATCGTGATCTGTATGGTTCGACGTTTCAAGAAGAATATCTAAATGAGATCAAGGGGACAACGATCTATATGGTCCATGGACATTGGCATGGAATCAAATATTCTTTTGAACAAGTGGCAAAACGAGCAAAAGAGCTGAATGCTCAGATCGCTTGTTTCGGTCATTCCCATGTCCGAGAAGCAGCAATGGTTGACGGAGTACTCTGTATCAATCCAGGCAGTTTCCGTTTCCCTAAGCGCTATCCTGAAAAAAGCTATGTGATCTTAACGTGTGAGGAACAAAAAGATATTGTACATTTTTATAATGAAAAGCATAAAGAAATCGATAAGTTTGAAATTTTCAAGTAAAAATGTGTTACAATAGCGAAGTGTTTATCACGATAGCGAAAAAGTGAATAGAGTAAATGAGGGATACAGATGAATTCAAAAGAAAAAATGCTTGAGTTAATCAAGAAAAAGCAAGGTGGCGGCCGAGTGGAAAAAATGGCAGAGCCTAAGAATGATCGTCGCAATATGCGTAAAGGACCAAAAATTTATAACAAGTAATCGCTTTTCATAAAAAGCGATGTGTCCAATAGTTGGAGCCACATGGTCAGCCCATAAGCGTCAAAAGCCGAAAGTAGCTTTTGACGCTTATTTTTTTGCTGAATCGTGTACATTTGATCGTGACTTTCCGTTAGCTTGATCAAAAGAATGAATGATGGAGAGAACGTTCGATCAATTGTTTTTTTAAATGCAACCATTCTTCCTTTGTCGGCACTTGAGCGATTTGGATCAACTCACATGATAATGTACCCTCTAACTCATAATTACTGACGACAAGAGAGGCGTGTAATTCGTTTATTTTTAGTTGCGTAACGGGTTGGTCGATGAGAAAAAGGGCGTTGTACTGTTGCGGTAGCCATTTTTTGATCATCGTGATCAAAAAATTGTCATAGCCAGCATCCCCGTGAAAAGCAAAAATGATTGGTTGTTTCTTTATTTTTTTCGGGTACTGAGTAGAAAATTGGATCATACTTAAAGACAATGAAACTTCTCTTGTATGAGTCAGTGGAACGAGTTCTTGCCAATCCCGCTGAATCAAGCGGTTTTCCCATGAAAGGTGAAGGTTTTGAAAACGTTTATCGACCAAATGATCGATGGATAGAGAGTGCTTCTCAAATTGATCTGTGAGGACTCTTAATAAGTGGAGGTTGGCTAAATAAGCGCTCATCTGCTCGATGCCCTCGTTGTTTGTACCATCAATCAGTGGTTCTTCTGATAGCCTTTGCTTGATCAAGTTTTTCATGTTTGTTTCTTCTTGATAGTGCGTTGCTGTGTGTGCCATTGATTCGTGCCACTTTGGTGAACTGTAGGATATGCAATGGATAACAATCAAATAGACCCATGCAAGTTCATTTGTAGAAAGCTGCTGAATACCAAGAGTCTTTTTTAAAAAGGGCATGATTTTTTTCTCAAATCTTTTGAAGCTTTTTCTAGACTGGATGCTAGTCAATGTTTCTTGAGGGATCTCGCCCTTTTTACGGCGCAACCAGCGTTCTTTTAAGATAGACAACCAGAGCATCGCACGAAAATTACTAATATGTAAGTGAGATTCAAATGCTTGCTGCAATTCAGCAAACATGACTTTATGTGTTTCTGGAGAGAACAAATATGTATGATCCGTAACAATGCTTCGGCGAAAGCACATATAGAAATTAAAAAAGAATAAACGAATATCATTTTCTTTACCGAGCAGATCCCCGTTTTTAGGTGAGAATTGGATTCGGTGATTGATTAATTCAAGATTCATATGGCGGATGATTTTTCGTAAGGCAGAACTTGATAGATGATACTCTAAACGCATGGCTTCAAACGATTGATGAAAGCCACGAAGGCTGCGGTCAATCAGCTTATAAGTGATCGTTTCTCTCGCAAGAAGTAGAAGAAATGTATCCAATGTTTCTCCATCAGGAATCTTTAATTGGTAACCGATCATTTTGATTGAAAGTAATTGAATCGTCGGTGGTAGCTTCGCACGTAACGCTTGAATATCTGTACGGAGAGTAGGGGGCGTACAGCCTATTTCTTGAACTAACTCTGTTATTGAAATAATCTCATTTCTTTTTCTCAAATAAGTAAGAATCTTGATCTGGCGATGCAATTGTTTATTTTCATGTAATTTGAAAAAAGTTTCCATTCGCTGCTCCTCTCGTTTACTTGATTCTCCTTTGATTGTTTTATTTTAGCTTGCTTATTTCTCAAATACAAACCCATTTCCAAATTTTTTTTTCAAAAAAAAAAAATAAAAAATTTTCTCTAGTGAAATAAGTTAAAATTTAGTTGGATGTTTTTTTATCTTTCTAAATTAGAGGAGTTGAATAAGCAATGGACCACAGAAAAATCTTAAAAGTGACCGCTTCGATGTTATTACTCATGAACGCATCCCAACAGAGTATCATTACATTTGCCGATCACTTAGACAGTGGACAAATGACAGAAGAGGTAGCCAGTCCGACGATTGAAGACCAAACAGAGGACGTCACGATGGAAGTAGCAGAAAGTGAAGAGCCGGAAAAACAAGAAAGTGAGAGCCCAGAATCCTCAGCAACGGTTCCGTCAGAAGTGCCGACAGAACCTACGACAGAGGTTACGCAAGAAGTCAAGACTGAGGCAGAGCAAGCAACTGTCGATTCCACGATTGCTCCAGCTGTGGAAGAAGTAACTGCACCTTCAAATGAACCAGTGATCCCAGATCCCAATGCTCGGACGGTTTGCGAAATACAGGGTGTAGAAGATCAAGTTATTTCTGGTGTATTCGGTACTAGTCAATGGCGGATCGACCAGGAAGGCGTTTTGTACATAGATTCAGGAACTTTAGGAGAAACAACGATGGCTGCTCGGGCGCCTTGGTTTTCCAATCGCTCACTGATCAAAAAAATCGTTTTTACAGGACCAGTAGTCGCAAATGCTGAATCATTAGGGTTATTTTTTGACCTGAATCAGCTAACGACGATTGAAAATCTAGGTAATTTAGATACAAGTCAAGTCACGAATATGGATTATTTCTTTGCATGGTGCCGCCAACTGACATCATTAGATCTTACCACTTTCAATACCCAAAATGTTCGCTCCATGAATTACATGTTCAATGGCTTGTCAGCTATGACCTCATTGAATTTGAGCAGTTTCAATACAGCGAACGTCAGTGACATGAGTCATATGTTCTATGGCATGTCTGCATTGACTTCATTGGATCTATCCAGTTTTGATACGTCGAATGTTTCGAACATGAGTTATATGTTTTACGATTGTTCCGCTTTAACATCATTGGATGTGACAGGGTTTCAAACAGCAAACGTGACGAATTTCAGTCATATGTTCCGTGGCTGTTTTGGGTTGAGTCAACTTGATTTATCGAGTTTTGTGACGAGTCAAGCGACCGATATGTCCTTTATGTTCCATGGCTGTTCAGGATTGCAGGCGCTAGATGTGACTCATTTTGATACGAGCAATGTCAGATTGATGCATTATATGTTCCATGGCTGTTCTGGTTTGACAAAACTTGATGTGAGCCGCTTCGATACAACGAACGTCACTTCGATGTATTATATGTTCTTTGGTTGTTCGGGTCTGACTGAATTAGATGTTTCGAACTTTTCAACAAGTAATGTGACCACGATGAGTTTTATGTTTGCAGAATGTATCAATTTGCGTTCGATCGATGTCAGCCGATTCGACACAGATAGCCTACGCTTCATGCGAGGCATGTTCAGAAACTGTCAAAATATCACAGAGCTTGATCTTTCGTACTTTAAAACGGGCAGAGTTCAATTGCAACAAGAGATGTTTGCTGGAACTTCATCTTTAGCCAAGCTTTCATTAGGAATCCAGTTCTATTCATTGAATGAGACAAATATTCCGGAGCTTTTAGCAACAGATGAACATACTGGCTATTGGCAAAATGTGGGAGCAGGTACTGAAGATATCCCGCTTGGTAACCATGTATTAAGTTCCTCTTCATTGATGGCGACTTATCAAAACAGTATGGCAGATACCTATGTATGGCAACCACTTGCTGGTGAGTCGATCCGAGCAGTCGATTCAATGATCTATGTTGGCGATAGCTGGGAGCCGATCGACAATTTTGTCTTAGCAACAGATGAAAATGGTGAATCGATCCCATTCGATGAAAGTATGGTCAGTGGTGAGGTCGATACTACGACAGCAGGTGTCTATCCGGTAACTTATACCAATGGTTCTGCTAGTCAAGAGATCAATGTCACTGTCGAAGAAAGTCAAGAATCTCTTCAAGTTGTCGATTCAACGATCATCATTGGCGACACTTGGGCGCCAAGTGATAATTTTGTTTCTGCAACGGATAAAACTGGGGCTTCTGTTCCGTTTGATGTGAGTATGGTCAGTGGTGAAGTCGATACGACACAGGTAGGCGAATACAAAATCACCTATACACATGGGGCAATCAGTCATGAAATCACAGTGACAGTCGTTGCGAGTCAAGAAGCAATCAATGCAACTGATTCAAGAATCCATACAGGTGATGTTTGGCATCCTCGTGACAATTTTGTCTCCGCAACGAACAGAGCAGGCGAAACTGTTCCATTTAATGAAAGCATGGTTTCAGGAACCGTTGACACTGGAAGAACAGGAAACTTTGTCATTACATATAGGAATGGCGAAGCATCTCAACGAATCACAGTGACGGTCGTTGAAAATAGAGAAACGATCCAAGCTCAAAACGGTAGTATTTACGTCGGGGATACATGGGACCCAAGTGATCAGTTTGTGTCTGCCACGAATAAAGACGGCGAGATGGTCGCTTTTGATAAAAGCATGGTAACTGGAACCGTTGATACAACAAAAGCAGGTGATTACCCGCTCACTTATACTAATGGTGGAGCGACAGAAGAAGTAGTGGTCGTCGTGAAAGAAAACGGAGAAACGATTGTGACGAAAGATCTTCAGTTATATATCGGAGATACGTGGAAGCCAAGCGATGGTTTCGTCTCGGCAACCAATCGTGCAGGATTTTCAGTCACCTTTGATGAAAGTATGGTATCAGGAACTGTTGATACGAACAAAGAAGGAACTTACACGATCACTTATACTAATGGCTCAGTTTCAGAAACAAGTCAAGTAACAGTGAGCAAACGAGGCGCTGCGGGTGGAAATGGGAACGCAAGCGGAGAAAATCAGGAAAAGAAACAAGCTAATTCTACTGCGACACAACAGAAGAAAGCACAAGAAAATACGGCGAAAAACTTACCAAAAACAGGTGAGTTGCAATCGAGCGCCAGCATTCTTGGTTTAGCGATCGTCAGTGGAACAATTGCTGCTTACATCTACAACAAAAAGAAAAAACGTAAAACTTGATTCGATCAATCAAAAAAGCCAACTTCGTTTCGGAATATTCCTAGACGAAGTTGGCTTTTTTCTGCTTAATTATTTTGAAATTGGCTATGGTATAAGCTTGAGTAAAGGGTTGGTTGTTGTAGTAGCTCTTTATGGGTTCCTTTTTCAATGATGTCCCCATTTTGCATAACTAATATCATATCCGCATGTTCGATTGTCGAAAGACGATGAGCGATCACGAAACTTGTACGATTTTTAGTTAAAGCATTCATCGCTTCTTGAATCAAGGCTTCGGTACGTGTATCTACACTCGATGTTGCCTCATCCAAAATGACGACCGCTGGATTAGCTAAAATGACCCGCGCAATCGTCAAAAGCTGTTGTTGTCCTTGTGAGATCGATCCGTTTTCGCTTGAAATAATCGTGTCATATCCTTGAGGCAAGGTGCGGATAAAATGATCACATTGGGCAATCTTAGCTGCCTGGATGATTTCTTCTCTTGTTGCATCTTTCTTGCCGTAAGCGATGTTTTCTGCGACAGTTCCTTCAAATAGCCAAGTATTTTGTAAAACCATCCCGAAAAGATGACGTAGCTCTTGCCTTGGCAGATCAGTGATGTCATGATCGTCGAATAAAATCTGGCCATCATTGATTTCATAAAAACGCATCAAAAGATTGACGAGTGTCGTTTTTCCAGCCCCAGTTGGTCCGACGATCGCAACTGTTTGTTTTGGTTTCACGGAGAAGTTAACATCTTTCATCAATGGTTTTTCTGGTGTATACCCAAAACGGACATGTTTGAATTCGATTGCTCCTTGTGGATGAGTGATTGGACTTTCTAAAGCACGATCGATTGCTTCTTCAGGTTCATCCATGATTTCAAAAATCCGCTCGATCGAAGCCATCGCGGATTGGACCGAATTGATGACATAAGAAGCTGTAGAAATTGGTTCAGAAATCTGATTGATATATTGTAAGTAGGCTTGCAGGAAACCAATCGTGATGCCACCAGTTAAGACAGATGAAGCACCAATGATCGCACTAACGATGAAAGCCAATTGATTGATCAAACGAATCGCTGGATAGATCGCAAAATTCATAAATTGTGCTTTTTTGAATGCTTGGGATTGTTTTTCATTTACTTTTTTGACTTCTTCAATCGCTAATACTTGCTGATTAAAGGCTTTGATCACTAGATTACCAGTCAAATATTCTTCCGTTTTATTATTAAGTTCGCCCAATTCTTCTTGGTTGTTATCAGATATTTTTTTATTCTTATTGGCAAATTTTGTCGTGACGATCGCGCTAGTGACAATCAAAACCAGGACAAGAAAAGTCAATTTTATGTCGATATAAAACAGCATGATACCAGCTAAAAGGATCGTCACTAGGGAAGTGAAAAATTGATTGATCCCTGTTAACAATACTTGTGACAGTTGATTCAAGCCGGTTGTTGTCCGACTAATGATATCGCCTACTTGATGTCGATCATAAAAAGCCATCGGTAAGGCTTTGAATTTTTTGGTGACTTCTTTACGCACTCGTAGTGTAACACGCTCACTCAATGAAGCCATTGCCCATTCTTGGATAAAGGAAGTAGCACTACTCAGCAAAGAAAAAAGGACCAACAGGATGACAGGTAAAAGTAATGTTTCTTTCACATCTGTTGCAGTCATGTGGTTCAAACCAACTGCTTTGATACGTGCTAAAAGTTGATCGATCCCGATACCCATGATCAAAGGCATCGCAACGACGAGTGTGTTACCGATCAAGCTGCAAAGTAGTGAACCATAGAAGATTTTATGTTCGGGTTGGATCATTTTCCAGAAACGTTTTAAGCTTTGTTTTTTTACAGTTGTTTTAGTCATTTCCATCAAATCCCTCCTTCAAAATACCTTGTGATTTCGCAAATTCTTGGTATGATCGATTGGTTTTCAATAATTCTTCATGCGTTCCTTGTCCGACGATTCGACCTTGGTCTAAAACAATAATATTGTCAGCATTCATGATAGTACTCAGTCTTTGCGCAACAATGATCAGGGTTTTATCCGCCATTTCTTGATGCAAAGCGCGACGTAATTTGGCATCTGTCCGATAATCCAGGGCAGAAAAACTATCATCAAAGACATAGATTTCCGCTGGTTTGACTAAAGCTCTAGCGATACACATTCTTTGTTTTTGTCCGCCAGAGTAATTATCGCCTCCTTGGGCAACAAAGCTATTCAACTTGTCAGGCAGATTTTCTAAGACTTCATCCAATTGTGCAACACGGACGGCTTTCGCCAGTTCTTCATCGGTAGCATTTTTGTTGCCCATCAGTAGATTGCTTAAAATCGTTCCACTAAATAAGAAAGCTTTTTGCGGAACATAGCTGATATAACTTCGGAGTGTGTCTTGATTCATCTTTGTGATCGGTGTACCTGCTAATTTGATTTGTCCGCTTGATACATCGTTTAGACGTAACAACAATTTCGCAATCGTACTTTTTCCTGAGCCAGTACCACCAACGATTGCTGTCGTCTTTCCTTTTGGTACGACAAAATCAATGTCTTCTAACACAGGATCAGCTGTTTCGTTATAACGAAACGTAACATTTTCAAAAGATAAAAAAGCTTCATCTGTTGGATCAAAAGTCAATTTTTCTTGTTTGTCGGGATCTTTGATCTCAATGTCAGCATGTAAGACTTCTTCGATCCGTTTGAGACATGACATGGATTTTGGCACGATGACAAGCACCATGGCAGCAATCATCAAATAGGCAAGTGTTAACATCGAATATTCCACAATAGCTGTCACTGTCCCGATTTGTAAGGTGCCGTTAGCCACCAAGCCTCCACCAAACCATAGAATCGAGGCATAAACGATACCCATCAATAAAAAGGCGATTGGTGTGACCCATGCAAAGATTCGATTGACGCGGATCATTTGTTGCGCATAATTTTTAAATGTTTGATTTGTTCTGTTTTCTTCATAGTCTTGATTGTTGAAGGCACGGATCATATTCACGCCAGTAAAAAATTCCCGTAACGTCGTTGTGATACGATCCATTTTTGGTTGGATACTCAAAGATAAAGGTGTTCCTTTTTTCATCAAAAAAAAGATGACTACCGCATAGACGAAGATCGAACCTAGTGTGATCACTGTCAATTTGACTGAATGCTCCAACATCATCAAGATCGTAAAAAGTGAAATGATTGGTGCTGGGATGATCATCTGGCAGAACATGACGATCATTTGTTGTACGTTGTCGACGTCATTGGTCATTCTTGTCAAGAGTGATCCGGTGTTGAAATGATCGACATCTTTCATCGATAATTGCTGGAATTTATCAAAAAAAGTTGCTCTTGTTTGATAGCCAAATCTTGCAGCTAGCAACGCAGAATAGTAACTTGAAGCAACAGCGGCAAAAGAACCGAGTAAGGCAACAAGTAACATTTGTAGCCCGATTTGTTGGATTTGCCTCACTTCACCACTAGCAACCCCATGGTCAATGAGATCAGCGACTAACTTTGGTACGCCTAGTGTTCCTAGAAGTTGTAAACAAATAAATAAGAGAGTAAGTAAAGCAATCCCTTTATTGTTTTTGATAGATGTTTTTAACAAGTTCATGATGTTTTCCTCCTTTTTCCCGACAAATACGAATTCTACACCTTAAAGCTACTTGAAGGTCAAGAGGAAAAAGCATACACTGATCATTGAGGTGAAGTGTATGAAAAAACTCTATTCAATTGGCGAAGTCTCCGAGTTGCTGAATATACCAAGATCAACGATTCGCTACTGGGATGCAGAAGGGTTGATCCACGCTGCAAGACAAGAAGAAAATGGCTATCGGATGTTTGATATTGACGCGATTTTTAAGGTCTATGACATCAATTTTTATCGAAATCTTGACATTCCAATCAAGCAAATGAAAAATCTTTATAGTAAATCCTTGAATGAGCTATTTGAGACTTTAGCTGAAACGGAAGAGCGATTAAATGACGAGCGAAAAATCTTAGAGCAAAAACATAAGGAAGTATTATCAAGAAAAAACCAGTTAAAGGAAATGATCGATAGTGAACCAGACGAATTTCCAGAAGAAGAGATTCCTTTTCAAAAAATTGTTGTGGCAGCTTCTGATGACATTCTCTATTCAAAGGAATATCTAAAAAATTATTCAAGTTTTGTGATTTATTTTCCAGAAAATAGCCAGAACAGTATTTATGGATTCTGTACGGACGAACACACGAAAGAACTCCCAGGATCACAGACGATCTGGCAAAATGATCTTGAAAAAAAATACGTACGCTTTTTATTGAAAGTGCAAGTGAATAACACAAAAAACAATAATTTATCTGAAGTAAAAGAAAGCTTGCTTGAGCAAGGCTATCGATCGGGACAGACGATTGGTCAATACTTATTGACCCACACGACAAAAGAAAATCTTTCCTTTGAATATTACCGAGCATGGATCGATGTGAGTGAAGACGAGGGGAATTAGTTGACATTGTTAGTGAATCATGGGATATTATTGAACAATATCAAAGCGTAGAAGAGAAGAGTAACTAATGGGCGAAGGATCAAGAGACTCCGGACGGTGAAAAAGGAGACCAGAAACCTTAGTGAAGATGAACTTGGAGCTTGTTTTACTCAAATTCAGTAGAACCGGATTGCGACCGTTAACTCGCCGGATATCAATTGGTATCGTTGAGGCATTATTTGTGAAAATAATGTAAATAAGGGTGGTAACGCGAAGCATTCGTCCCTTTTGTCAAAAATTGGCAAAGGGGATGAGTGCTTTTTTAGTTGCATCCGTTTATCTGCTACTGCGCAAAAATAAGGAGGAATTTTTTTATGACTAATCGAACAACATCCCCATTTCGCTATGATATCGTTGGTAGTTTTTTACGCCCCGATCAATTGAAACAAGCACGAAAGGCATATAGCGAATCGCTTATCTCAGCTGCCGAACTGAAAGAGGTAGAAGATCAGGCAATCATCGATTTGATCAAAAAACAAGAAACGGCTGGATTACATGCGGTGACAGATGGTGAATTTCGTCGAAGCTGGTGGCATTTAGACTTTTTCTTTGGCTTACAAGGAATCGAGTTTTTTGTACCTGAGCGGGGGTATCAATTTCATGGAGAAGAGACACGTCCAGGAACAGTGACCGTCACAGAAAAAATCAGCGGAGGGCATCATCCGTTTGTGGAGCATTTTCGATTTACCCGTGCGCATACAAGTGAAGGAATCGAAGTAAAGCAAACGATACCAGCTCCAGCTCAATTATTAGTCGAACTGTTACGTCCTGATATCCTACCACTTGTTCGTGCCATCTATCCAGAAAACGATGAACTTTTTCAAGATATCGTTACCGCTTATCGGCAAGTGATCGCTGACTTATATGAAGCAGGTGCCAGAACGATCCAATTGGATGATTGTACTTGGGGCGTATTAGTAGCACCTTTGCCAGAAGGGTTTTTAGCAGAGAGTGATAAAGAGGAAAGCGAGATTCGTAAAGATTTGGCGCAGACCTATTTACAAATCAATAATGCAGTTCTTGAAAATCAACCAAAGGATCTGATTTTGAATACTCATGTCTGTCGTGGAAATTATCACTCTACTTGGGCAGCAGCAGGCGGATACGAAGCGGTTGCTGAGCCATTATTTACGGACGAAAACGTACATGCCTATTATTTAGAATATGATAACGATCGTTCTGGCGGATTTGAACCACTTGCTAAAGTGAGTGAAGGAAAACTCGTTGTTTTAGGGTTAGTTACCTCAAAATCCGGTGAACTTGAAGACCGCCAAAAAATCATTGAGCGGATCTATGAAGCCACTCGCTATATCCCTTTGGATCGACTATGTTTAAGTCCACAGTGCGGCTTTGCATCAACTGAAGAAGGCAACATCTTGACTGAAGAAGCACAGTGGGAGAAAATCGCCTTGATCAAGAGTATTGCAGAAGAAGTCTGGAATTAAAAGATAGTTGAAGTTTAAATAACTAAGTATATTTTTATGATATAAAAACAGAGAAGACACGAGCGAATCGATGATTGATTCGTGGTGGCTTCTCTTTTAGTTGGTTTCTCAACTTCCGCCTTAATGCTTGGAGCTAAACGGCTTTCTCACGACCTCTGGTAAACGGTGTTCAATGAGCTGACCTTCAACACTAAGCTAAAAAATCGAAAAATATGAGGAGCTATTTTCCGATTTTCTATCTTACTGCTCAGGTCAGAACGCTCATTTCACGACCTCTAGTAAACGGTGTTCAAGGCGCAACACTTCGGACATAAGACAAAAAATAAAAAATGAAAAAGCCATTTTCTATTTTTCTTACTTATGCCTCTGTGCTGATCGCGCCTTTCACGACCTCTAATAAACGGTGTTCGAA
>NZ_JAFLWG010000025.1:0-25342 GCF_017316315.1 Enterococcus sp. DIV1298c
AAAAATGAAAAAGCCATTTTCTATTTTTCTTACTTATGCCTCTGTGCTGATCGCGCCTTTCACGACCTCTAATAAACGGTGTTCGAAAGCCAACTCCTACGACATTAAGTCGAAAGTTGAAAAAATATGGAGAGCTATTTTCCCAACTTCCGCCTTAATGCTTGGAGCTAAACGGCTTTCTCACGACCTATCTGGCACAAAGCTTTCTCTTACTACTAAACGGGTGGGGTAGGTTAGGATGATTGGTTCGTCGCGGATTTGATCGATTCTTTCGACGGCTAAGCGAACGGCGGCTTTGCCGATGGATTTGGCATTGATTTGGACGGTGGTCAATCCAGGTGTTAATTTACTGGCTGCTTCAATGTTGTCAAAACTTGCGATCACGATGTCTTTGCCGATGTTCACTTGATATTTTTTCATCGCGCGGTAAACACCGATCGCCATCGGATCGCTGCCAACAAGCAGAGCGGTTGGAAGTGGATCGGCAGTTTGAATCAATTCTTCTGCTAGTCGTTCGCCGTCTTCTTCTGTCCAATTTCCAAGGTAGTGGGTGCTGTAGTCTTGTAATTGATGATCGGACATGAAATGTAGATAGGCACGTACACGTTTTTCATCTTGATTGATCGTTTTGCCTCCTCGTTCATCCATATCGACTTGATAGCCTCCGATATAAGCAATCCGTTGGTGGCCATTTTCTAAAAATAATTCTAAAACAGCTTTGGTCATTCGTTCCAGATCACCATAAACCATATCGACTTCTTGTTGGATGTCAGGGTTATCGACGACGACCAAATGCTGATTTTGTACTAATAGATCAGTGATCGATTGTTTTGTCACTGTTCCTACTACAATGATCGCACCTAATTGATCCAAATCTTTCCATTCTTTAGGATCATCTGAGAGATTGTAGATCCGATTCATACCGATATGCAATCGATTGGTTTCTTCTTCCAACCCCATACGTAATTCTTTATAATAAACATCTTGTTCTTCGCTCGCTTTGCTGATCGTAGAGATCACACCAATCGAGGGCATTCGCTTTTTGATATATTTTCGTTTATTGATATCATAGTTTAATTTTTCAGCAACTTCAAAAATCCGTTTCTTTGTTTCCGGTGCGACATGGATCGTCTTGTCTTGATTCAATACGCGTGAAACAGTTGCTGGAGAGACATTCGCTTTTCTTGCGACATCACGAATCCCAACCATAAATAATCACTCCCTAAAAAAATCTAAAAAAGTTATTGACAAATTTGTTTAGTAAACAGTATACAGGAGTTAGCTGAAAAGTAAACGGTTTCTAAAAATTTGTGAGGTGAAAAAATGAAGAGACGATCATTGATTGAATTTGATCCAGAAACAAATGTCTTCCATTTGTCGAATACATTGATTTCTTATGTGATGAAGATTGAAGAATCTAACGTGTTGAGCCACGTTCATTTTGGGAAGAAAGTGAGTAACTATTCTGGCAATAAAAAGTATCCGAGAAGAGATCGCGGATTTTCCGGGAATGTTCCTTTGCACGAAGAACGCGCCTTTTCAAAAGATACGTTGCCACAAGAATTTTCTGGACATGGAAGTATGGATTATCGGATACCGGCGACGATCATTATGCGTGAGAATGGGTCAAGCTTGCTTGATTTAAGATATGAAACATATCAAATCCTTCAAGGCAAACCAAAGCTTGCAGGGTTACCGCAAACGTATGTGGTGGATGAGCAGGAAGCACAAACGTTGTGTATCACGTTGAAAGATCGAGAGTTACCGATTTACGTGGACCTTTTTTATACCATTTATGAACAACGAGGGGCAATCATTCGTTCTGCCAAGTACCGTAACCAAACTGGTCAAACGATCTGGCTGGATAAAGCAGCCTCTTTTCAATTGGACTTGACGAATTCAGGAAGATTTTCTGAAGTGATTGCTTTACCTGGAGCACATGCAAGAGAACGTTTGATTTCACGGCAACAGATCACCGACGGAGTGAAAACATTTGAAAGTCGGCGAGGGAGCAGTAGTCATCAAATGAATAATTTTATCGCTTTGACACATTCGCATACGACAGAAACTCTTGGAGAGGCGATTGGTCTGCAGTTTATCTATTCTGGTAATCATGCGTTTGAGATTGAGAAAGATCAAATCGATCAATTAAGAATCGTTGGCGGCATCAATGCCTATCAGTTCCAATGGCAGATTTTAGACGAAGACGAGTTCCAAACTCCTGAAATGATCCTTTCTTATTCTGATGAAGGACTAAATGGAATGAGCCACGTACACCATGCGTTATTGCGCGAACGAGTGGCTCGTGGGAAGCATCAATATGAACCACGTCCGATTTTAGTCAACAACTGGGAAGCCACTTATTTTGACTTTACTAGCAAAAAGATCGAAGCACTGATCGATGAAGCAGCAGATTTAGGCATGGAAATGTTCGTATTAGATGATGGCTGGTTTGGCAAAAGGGATGCGGACACTTCTTCTTTAGGTGACTGGTTCGAATATGAAGGCAAACTGGCGAATGGGTTGAAGGGAGTGGCGGATTATGCGCATGAGAAAGGACTTAAATTTGGCTTATGGGTTGAACCTGAAATGATCTCGATGGATTCGGATCTGTACCGACAGACACCAGAATATTTGATGCAAGAACCAAATCGCGCACCTGCAGCCTCACGATCACAATTTGTCTTGGATTTCACACGAAAAGAGGTCCGGGATTCGATCAGTCAACAATTACGAAAGATTTTCGATAAGGTACCGATCGATTATATCAAATGGGATATGAATCGCTCGTTATCAGATGTTTATTCTGCATACGTTGAGAATCAAGGAGAAGTCTATCACCGCTACGTTCTAGGTTTATATGATCTATTAGAAGAGTTGACCACCACTTATCCTGATATTCTTTGGGAAGGCTGCTCAGGTGGTGGGGGACGTTTTGATGCAGGAATCCTTTACTATATGCCGCAATCATGGACGAGTGATAATACTGATGCAGTGGAACGTATCGACATCCAATATGGAACGAGCCTTGGTTACCCGATTTCCTCAATGGGTGCACACGTTTCAGCGTCACCCAATCACCAAAGCGGCCGTGTCACAGACTTAAAGACAAGAGGAGATGTGGCAATGAGTGGTGTCTTTGGCTACGAACTCGACTTGACTGTGCTAACACCACAAGAAAAGGCAATCATCAAGAAACAGATCACCCTGTATAAAGAAATACGCCAGACGGTTCAACAAGGGAGATTTGACCGCTTAGTGAATCCTTTCGAACAAAATATTGCGGCATGGCAGTTTATTTCTCCTGATAACAAAGAGGTCGTTGTGTTTATGGCTCGCAGATTGACCTCTGGACAACCGCCTTTTCAAGAAATTCGCTTAGTCGGTTTAGCGGAAGGGATGTATCGTGAGAAAAAAAGCTCACTGATTTATTCAAGTTCGGAGTTGATGACGATGGGGCTGTATCTCCCAGATTTTTATGGAGATTTTCAGACAGAAATGTTGCACTTTGAAAAAATAGCTACAGGAAAGGAAGAAGAACATGCAAGCATTGATTGATTGGTTAGATGATCCGCAAGTGTTTCGAGTGAATCAACGAGACGCACATAGCGATCATACGGTCTATGGTTCAAAAGAAGAAACGAGGAGTCAAAGTTCCCTCATACAGTCATTGAATGGCGAGTGGCGGTTCTGCTTTTCCGAAAATGCGGAAAAACGACCAAAACATTTTTTTGAAAAGGATTTTGATGATCGTTCCTTCGGTCAGATCCAAGTGCCTGGTCATATTGAACTAAGTGATTTTGATAAGATCCATTATATCAACACGATGTATCCTTGGGAGGGACATGAATTTCGTCGACCTGCGTATACCACTGCTTCAGAACAGGAAATGGCAGGGATGTTCTCCCAAGCGGAAGAGAATCCAGTGGGTTCTTATGTCACAACGTTCCAATTAGCCGAAGGGTTGCAAGGTAAAGATGTGACGATCCGTTTTGAAGGGGTCGAACAAGCGATGTATGTATGGTTGAACGGTCATTTCGTCGGCTATGCGGAGGATTCATTTACCCCGTCCGAATTTGATTTGTCGCCTTATCTGGAAGAGGAGAATCGTCTGGCTGTTGAAGTCCATAAACGCAGCACGGCAGCGTTCTTAGAAGATCAAGATTTCTTCCGTTTCTTTGGGATCTTCCGAGATGTCGTCTTGATTGCGCGGGGAAAGAATCATTTGGAGGACTTATGGTTGCGTCCAAAATTAGACGATACGTATCAAAAAGGAAAATTAGACGTATCCTTATCTTTTGAAAATATCACAGATGAGAGTCATTTACGGATCAGGGTGCTTGATTTAAAACAGCAAACCATTTACGAAGAAGAACATTTGCTCACTGAAAAGATGGAGCTTACCATGGATATCGGTGATGTGACCTTGTGGGATCATTTTTCACCCAATCTTTATACGTTTGAAATTGAAACAAGTGATCATGATGGCGTAACTGAATACGTCGAGTATCCATTCGGTTTTCGAACAATCGAATTAAAAGATAAAGTGATGTATCTTAACGGGAAACGCTTGATCATCAATGGCGTCAATCGCCATGAATGGAGTGAAAAGACAGGGCGTGCGATCACCTTGGCTGATATGGAAAAAGATCTAACTATTATCAAAAATGCCAATATCAATGGAGTGCGGACGTCTCATTATCCAAATCAAATTCCTTGGTATTTTCTCTGCGATCAAGCGGGAATCCATGTGATGGCAGAAACCAATTTGGAATCACACGGTTCATGGCAAAAAATGGGGGCATTTGAACCTTCATATAACGTACCAAGAGGGATACCACAATGGCGCGAAGTGGTTTTGGATCGAGCGAAAACCAACTTTGAGACGTTCAAAAATCATACGAGTATCTTGTTCTGGTCGTTAGGCAACGAGTCGTATGTAGGTGAGAACATCCGCTTGATGAATGAATACTTCAAAACAGTTGATCCAGATCGCTTAGTACATTATGAGGGGAATTATGTCGATCCCGCATTTGAATCATCGGTTTCCGATATGAAAAGCAGTATGTATGCGTCACCTGCGGCAGTGGCTGATTATTTGGAAAATCAAGCGGATAAACCTTATATCTTATGCGAGTACATGCACGATATGGGAAATTCGTTAGGTGGCTTAGGTTCTTATATGGCACTATTAGACAAGTATGAGATGTATCAGGGTGGCTATATTTGGGACTTTAAAGACCAAGCCATTGAAGTACTTGATCCAATCACGAACCGTAAAGTCATGCGCTATGGCGGCGATTTTGATGATCGTCCAAGTGATTATGAGTTTTCAGGAAATGGTATTGTTTTTGCAAATGGACAAGAAAAACCAGCATTACAGGAGGTAAGATACTATTATGGCAAATACAGCTCCTAAATTAAGGGTGATCTACGGCGACTGTACCTTAGGGATCAAAACAGAAGCTAAGCACTATATTTTCTCTTATACACGAGGCGGTTTGGAATCCCTCAAAAAGCATGGGAAAGAATGGCTTTATCGCGAGACGCAACCGACATTTTGGCGTGCGTTGACGGATAATGATCGTGGTAACGGTTTTTGTTATCGCTCAAGTATGTGGCTTGGGGCTGGGCTTTATCTGAAAGTAGCAGCGATCAAAGTCAAAATCGATGAGCAAGCGATCGAGTTGCCGATCGCCCCTGTCAACAATCGCTATAGTAATCAAGAATATGCCGATTCAGTCGAGATCACATTCACCTTAGCTGTCAACACCACCCCTCAGACGACGGTCGATATGACTTATCGTGTGGATGAAGGAGGAGATCTTCAAGTCAAGATGATTTATCATGGCAAAAAAGGGCTGCCTGAACTACCAGTACTAGGATTTCGGATGATCATGCCGACAAAAGCCACTCATTTCGAGTATGAAGGGCTGTCAGGCGAAACTTATCCTGACCGGAAAGCCGGTGGCGTACCGGGTGTGTATCATGTCGAGGGATTACCGATCCCGCCTTACTTGGTTCCACAAGACTGTGGTGTTCATATGGATACTAAGTGGGTAGAGATCACTCGAAATACTACGTTGAACAATGCCGATAAAAGCCAGGATGAATTTTCATTACGTTTTGAACAAGCTGATCAACCTTTTGCTTTTGCGGCGTTACCGTTCAAAGCAGAGGAGTTGGAACAGGCAACACACATGGAAGAGCTGCCCCCTGAACGTCGAACGGTTGTTACGATGTTAGCAAAAGTCCGAGGAGTCGGTGGTATTGATTCTTGGGGAGCGGATGTAGAAGAACCGTATCATATCAGTGCTGAAGAAGATCACGAATTCAGTTTTATCATCAGGTAAGAGCGTTAGTTGAAAGAAGAATAAACTCCCTCTAAACATCTGATTAAGGATGTTTAGAGGGAGTTTTTATGATCGGTAACGTGATCGTAACAGAAGTGCCAACGCCGAGGACAGAATCAATGTGCAATCCATAGTCTGCACCGTAAAGTAATTGGATTCGTTCGTGCACATTTTTGCTTCCAATGCCTGAAAAGTAATCCCTATTTTTTGGTGACTGTTCTGTATCATAGCCATCACCTGTGTCTACGACTTCAAATGTCAAGGTATCTTCTCTGATCATGGCATATAAAGTGATAAAGCCACTTTTCTTTAGCTGAAATGCGTGTAAATAAGCATTTTCAATGATCGGTTGGATGATCATGTTAGGCATATACAAGGAATAAAGTTCTTCAGGAACCATGATTTTTGTTGAGATCGCCTCACCATAACGCAGAGTCAAAATCGCAATATAGCTTTTCACACTTTTTAATTCTTCTTCTACAGGGATGATCTCATTTTTATTACCGATCGTACTTCGTAAAAGATCGATAAAACTGTCGATGCCGGAAACGGCTTTTTCATTTTCTTGCTGCCAAACTAAAAATTTAAGACTAGTCAGCGTATTATAAATAAAATGAGGCTGGATCTGAGCCTGCATGGCTTGGATCTCCAATGCTCGTTTTTTCTGTTCATTTTGTAATGATTGTGTATGGTTATCACTGATCGTCGTCAATAGCTGGTTGATCGTAGTGGACAATGTTCGGATCTCATACGTACCTTGGACTGGCACAGAAGTAGCAACCGGTTCTTTGATTTGCTTCAACGAATCCACCAATTGATAGATCGATTTGGTGTTGCGATTCAAATAAATATAGACGACGATTCCGCCTAAAAATAGGATCGCGATATTATAGAGAATGATTGGCAGGATCACGCCCATCTGATCAGCAATCGAATGGACATTGACCTCACTGACTAAGGCAGAGTTTTGCCGATAAAGTGGCAAACGTGTGATCCGTTGGTTCGCTTTTGTCAACGTTTCGTTTTCGTTCAGCTGATCAAAGGAATCAAACGTCGTCCCGATTCGATGCGCCAGATTAGAAGCAAAGATTTTTTTGTCATCTGTCACAAAATCGATCTGAGTGATTTGCGGATCGACGGACTGACTGAATATTTTTGCTAGTTCATCAGAGGTGATCGCAACGACCGCATAGCCATAAGTTTGATTCAATGTGGATCTAAGCTTTTTGATGAACAAGACACTCGGTGAATGTTTGTCACGTTTCGTTAGTCCAAACTGGGTAAAGACCATTTGTGTTGCCGTTGGATTCGCATTGACTTTCTGGATCAACTCTAACTGAAAAAAATCATCGGCAGTGAGATCACTCACCATGTCATTACTGATAAACATCCGACCATTTTCACCAAAAAGAAAAATATCATCTTTGATGTTTGGAAAAATCGGTGCTAAGGAATCATTCATTTTTTGTACCGTTCGTAGTTGATTGATTTTTTCCAAAGTTGTTTGTTGGCCTTCTTTAAAATAACCTTCTACCGCAGAACTCTCAGCCAATAAGGTCAACGTATTCTCTATATTGTCGTTCAATGTTTCAAAATCATGTTGGATCTTTTGTAAGGTCATGCGATTGGATTGATCGAATTGTTCAATATAAGCTTCCCTTGAACGGTGGTAAATGAACAAAGAAATAGTAGCGGCTTGCGCGAACAAGGCGATAAAAAGAATAAGCAAAAGCTTGGTCAACAGCTCATGTTCTCTTAGTTTTTTTATCATACCGTCAACATCCCTTTACGGTATTGCGAAGGAGTCAAGCCAGTTTCTTCTTTGAATACCCGCGAGAAATAACCAATCTCTGTAAAACCGGTTTGTTGACAAATATCACTCAATGAGAGATTGGACTCTTTCAATAACATTTTCGCTTGATTGATGCGGACTTTTTTCAAGTACTTGGTAAAGTTGATCCCATATTTTTCCGTAAAGATCGTCGATAAGTAACTATAAGAAAAATGATACTTTTCGGACAAGGTCTGTAGACTCAGATCTTGATGATAATGATCTTGCACATAGTCATAGATCAACGTCAAAACATCCGAATTGTCTTTTCTGAAGGTAGTAGTCACTTCACGCAATAGTTTTGTCGTATTATTGACGATCACCACCAATTCCTCCCAATTGTCTGATTGGGTGATCTGGGCTGGGATCGTGATTTTTAAAGTCATGATTTCTTTTCTTTTTTCATGTTCCTCAGCGATCGCATTGATCAAGGCATAGAGTCGATTGATGATCTCATGTTTTAAATAACTTGGCTGTAACCGTTGCTCGAGTACATTTTTCATATAGCTTTCCAATTCTTCGATCGCAGATAAAAAATCTTTATTCATGATCTTTGTCAAATAGCTTTTTGTTTGTTGTTCATAAGAAGATAGAAGCGGTAATAATTGTTCTTCAGAAATCAAAGATTGCTCATTGAGATAAAAGCATTGCCCGTTGCTTTTTTGTTTCAACGAAAGAAAAGCAGGATAAATATTTTCAAAGGTAAGTTCTCCAGATAACACATAAAGACAAGAGTCCTTCTGATGATCTTCCTGAAAGCGGGTGACAAACTGTTCAAAGGCTTCCCTTGAATGAGCGTTGATCAGATAACCAACATCATTGGCGGTCGTAAAATAAGGGAAGACGGATACATCCTGATTCGTATATCGTGGTGCTTCAGCACTTAATTCCTGGCTACGACGATGTTTTTCTGCTGGTTTTTCTTCGCAATACACTAAGAAAAAAGCGTCGTGTTTGAATGGTTTACGTGTAATCCCCGTATCAAGGGAAGAACCCGCTAAATAATTGCTGATTGCTTGACTCGTTTTTTCAAGTTCTGACAAACGAGGTTTCTTTACTTCTGCGGATTGCTCTACAAGACTTTTCAGAGAAGCTAGAAATTCACTAGGATTCAATTTTGGTTTTAATAAATAATCCGAAACGCCCTCTTTAAATGAATCTTTGACCAATTGAAAGTCATCATAGCTGGATAGCACTAAGATTTTTGCTTCGGGCTGTTCTTCCTTGATCAAGCGAGAAAGTTCAATCCCATTTAAGTCTGGCATCATCAAATCAGTCACGATGATATCAAGTGGCTCTTTTTTGATAAATTCAAGTGCTTCTAACGGTTTTGAAAACGCACCTTTTAACTGAAAGCCGTGTGTTGGCCAATCGATCAGGGTACTTAGACCATGGAGAATGGTCTGTTCATCATCGATCAATACGATATTTTTCAATGTTTTACCCCCTAACTCCATATTTGCGTAAATTAAAAATACTGGGAAACGTTTACAAATGCAAGTCTAAAATTCCAATCAAAAAGGAATCAGAGATCAAAATTGTACTTTTTTCTTATTTTAGGATATTTTTCTTAAGAACGATTATTAATAAAGAAAACGCTTGCAAGTCTGTTATGATAGGCGTGTAAGAAAAACAAACACTAAAAGGGTGGGGTAAAAAAATGAAACTAAAAAAATTATTCGCTAGTGCATTCGCCTTAACAGCAGCAGTCACACTTTTTGCCGGTTGCGGCAATTCTTCCAGTGATGCTTCCGGAAGTGAAGATAAAGTAACGGTCTGGGCATGGGATGAGGCATTCAACATCAAAGCCGTCAACGAAGCAAAAGAGTTTTATGAAAATGAGGATGTTGACGTGGAAGTAGTAACGATGTCCCAAGATGATATCGTGCAAAAATTGAACACAGCCTTAGCCAGTGGCAATACGGATGGCTTGCCGAATGTCGTGTTGATCGAAGATTATCGCATCCAAGGCTATTTGACTTCTTATCCAGATGCCTTTGCTGATTTGACAGATATTGTGGATGAAGACAATTTTGCTGCATATAAATTTGCTGTAAACAAAGTAGACGACAAAATTTATGGCGTGCCTTTCGACTCAGGTGTCACAGCTAACTTCTACCGAACAGATATCTTGGAAGAAGCAGGGTATTCAGAAGAAGATATGCAGAACTTGACATGGGATGATTATTTACAAGTCGCAAGAGATGTCAAAGAGAAAACAGGGAAAAAAATCTCCGAAGTCAATCCTTCTGATTTAGGACGTGTTCGGATGATCATGCAACAAGCTGGTGAATGGTATACATCAGAAGACGGTGAAACTGTAACGATCGAAAACAATGAGTCATTAAAATATGGCTTAGAGTTATTTGCGGCCTTGCTGAAAGAAGATCTAGTCGAACAAACATCTGACTGGAATGCGGGAGTTACAGCAGTCCAATCAGGCGCAGTTGCTTCGACACCAACGGGCGCATGGTACTCATCGACGATCCAAGGTGCAGAAGATCAATCCGGCAAATGGAAGATCGCACCGATCCCAGCATTGCCTGCTAATATGCAAAAAGCCCAAGCTTCCAACTTAGGTGGCGCAGGCTGGTATGTCATCAAAGGCGTTGCTGGTGAAGAAAACGCAAAAGATTTCTTGCAACAGACATTCGCAACGAATGAGGAATTGATGGGTAAACTAGCAGAAGAGATCGGTTTAGTATCGACGATGTTAAGCGCAAATGACCAAGAAGCATACCAACAACCGTCAGAGTTCTACAGTGATCAAAAAGTCTTCGATGACTTTTCAAAATGGACAGCAGAGATTCCAGAAGTCAACTATGGACATGAAACGTATGCGATCGAATCTGTCGTTGCTGAATCACTAAGCAGAATCATCAACGGAGAATCAGCAGATAAAGTGTTAGCAGATACGCAGAAACAAGTGGAAGCGCAGTTAGCAAATTAACAAGATAAACTATAACGAAAATTCATTCGCTATATCTTCAAACAGCTCGTTCGTTGTTTGAAGATATAGTGTGTTACTAATCGATGAAGCGGATAGTGAGTAGCATATTTTTTTAACTCTTGTCCTTTATGACTGAATAAATGGTGTACAACATAACCTTCAACACTGAGATAGAAAATTGCAAAATACGAAAAATTATTTTTCAATTTTCTATCTTACTGCTTAGGTCAATGCAGTTTTTCAAAATGTATGGGTGACTGAACCAGCTGCTGAAGAAAGCCTGCCAAAATTTCGGATGAGAGAGTGTCTACATTGTCTGAATTTTGTGAAACGTGATATTTCTTCTATGTATGTGCAATGAAAGTGGGGAATAAAATGAAACAAAAGGATCTATTTAGAAATGGCAATGCGTTTTTAGTACTTCCAGTGATCATGATTTCGATTATGGTTTTTGTCCCAATGGGATTGGCGTTGATCACTTCTTTTCAAAGTGGTCCTCCTGTAAATATGACCTTCAACGGTTTAGGAAATTATCAACGGATGTTGGGCGATTCGACTTTTCGTAAAGCATTTTTCAATACTTTTTTATACTTATTAGTACAGGTTCCTGTCATGTTGTTTTTGGCATTGTTCATTTCTAATCTGTTGAATGATAAAAAATTGAAGTTCAAAGGATTGTTTAGAACAGCAATTTTCTTACCATGTATCACATCAATGGTCAGTTATTCATTGATCATGAAAAGCTTATTTTCTCAATCAGGTCTAGTGAATAATCTGTTGGTTGGGATTGGCTTGATCGATAATCCGATTGGTTGGTTGACACACCCATTTTGGGCAAAAGTGCTGATCATCATTTCGATCACATGGCGCTGGACAGGCTATAATATGATTTTCTTTTTATCTGGTATGCAAAATATCGATCCAGAGATTTATGAAGCCGCAGACATTGATGGTGCCTCAAGATGGCAACAGTTCATAAAAATCACGATCCCGAACTTAAAACCGATCATTTTGTTTACATCAATCACTTCAACGATCGGTACTTTACAATTATTTGATGAGGTTCAAAATATCACAGGCGGTGGCCCGGCAAATGCAACAACGACATTATCTCAATATATCTATAATTTGAGTTACAAGTTTACGCCGAATTTCGGTTATGCCGCAGCGGTTTCTTTCGTCATCGTCGTATTTATCGTCTTATTATCCATTATTCAAACGAAAGTAGGGAGTGAGAAACAATGAGAGAATTGACAAGTACGCAACCACGTTCGGTCGAAAAAAAGCAAGTAAGTATTTCACGCTTATTATTAAGTATTTTTAAGTATACATCCTTGATCATTGTGTCGTTTATTTCAATTTTCCCGTTTGTCTGGATGATTTTAGGCATGACGAATACAGCGGTCGACATCAGTTCAGGAAAACTGATGATTGGTGAAAATCTAGTCATCAACTTTCAAAATCTTTTTTCGAATGATTTGAATTTTTCTCGTTCATTACTGAATTCTGCCTTGATTGCTGTCGTGACAACTGTTTTCGCCTTATTGATCTCTTCCATGGCGGGCTATGGCTTTGAGATCTATAAGAGTAAAAGAAAAGAGTATGTGTTCAATATTTTACTACTTTCGATGATGGTTCCTTTTGCAGCATTGATGATTCCACTCTATCGGATGTTTTCACAATTGAATGGAACGATACTAGGAATCAATAGCTTTTTAGTTGTCATCTTACCTTCAGTGAGCACCGCTTTTTTGATTTTCTTTTTCAGACAAAATGCAAAATCATTTCCTAAAGATTTAGTGGAGGCGGCACGATTAGATGGACTCAAGGAATTAAGTATCTTCTTTCGGGTTTATTTACCAACAGCCAAAAATACGTATGCCGCAGCAGCGATCATCACATTTATGAGCAGTTGGAACAATTACCTTTGGCCATTGGTCGCTTTGCAATCTCCAGACAGAAGGACAGTTCCTTTAGTATTGTCTGCCATGGGCGCTTCTTATACACCAGATTACGGGATGATCATGAGTGGTCTTGTGATTGCGACCTTACCAACCGCCCTTGTCTTTTTCATTTTGCAAAAACAATTTGTCCAAGGGATGATCGGCTCAGTAAAATAGGGCTGAAATATCTTTTTCATAAAAGATCATCTGAATCCTATAAAATTTCCTATCAATAAATAATAGTAGCAATCACAAAATTTTAAACATGTTTATAACTTTTGTTATTTAAAAACATCTTCAATATAAGTGATAAAAACCAGAAATAGTTTATATGTTTTTGGTTTTTATCGCTTTTTATTGCATTTAAGCCTTTTTTGAAATGAAATAAGCCTCGTTCATTATATGGTTCACATTATTTTAGTTAGTTGATCGATGTTTTTTATTATTCTTTTTAGAAATCTTTACATAAATTTGATATCGCTTCCTTTTTTTCTCGTAAACTTACTTTTAATCAGGTAAACTAGAAGTAAAGGAGGAGGATACATGAAGAAAAATTTTAAAGAAGTAATCATTGCGATCATGCCTATGACAATATTGATCGTTATCCTGACCTTTGTGTTTGCACCTTTAGATGCTGAAACCATGGGAAGATTTGTTCTTGGAGCAATCATGATGATGGTTGGCATGAGTCTCTTTTTATTTGGTGCTGATTATTCGATGATGGAAGTCGGTGACTTGGTCGGCAAGTATATGATCAAAAAGAAAAGTCTACCGATAATCATTAGTCTGGGGTTTCTGATTGGGATCGTGATCACCATCGCCGAACCGTCTGTGCAAGTATTAGGTCAGCAAGTCTTCGATATTTCTGATGGAGAGATCGGTCGTGTTTTATTGATCGGCATCGTTAGTGTGGGAACTGGGGTATTCCTAGCCTTTGCGCTTTTACGTGTCATATTCAAGCTTTCTTACTATAAATTGATGGTGATCGGTTACTTAGCCGTACTTATCGCTTCCTTTTTCACGAGTAATGAATTTATGCCAATCGCTTTTGATGCAGGTGGAGTGACGACAGGACCTGTGACAGTTCCTTTTATTTTAGCATTAGCTGGTGGAATGACGAGTATGATCCGCCAAGGAAAAAATGAAAACGATAGCTTCGGGATGGTCGGTATTGCGTCACTCGGTCCGATTTTAGCTGTCATGATCCTGGGGGTGATCTTCCAGTGAGCTTTTTGATTACTTTTTTTGATGGTATCGGTCAAGTCGGATATGAGGTCGTTCTCGCTGTGGCACCGATCGTCCTGCTCTTTGTGCTGATGAATTTTCTTTCGTTCAAAATGAGAAAGAAACGCTTTTTAGATATCATGAAAGGTTTTTTGATCACAACGATAGGATTGATTTTATTTTTACATGGGGTAAATGTTGCATATGTTCCTGTAGGGCAGCATCTTGGCGGAGCAATTGCTGCGTTAACGAATAATCAGATCCTCATTCCTTTAGGTTTTGTGATGGGCTTTTTAGTTGGCTTTGCAGAGCCGGCGATCCATGTCATGGTAAAGCAAGTGGAGGAATTGAGTGAAGGAAGGATTCATGCAAAAGTGATGTTAGCAGTGATCTCAATAGGGATCGGTCTGGCAGTTGGCTTATCTATGTGGCGCCTATTAGCTGGTTTTTCTCTCTACTATTTCTTGGTTCCTGGTTATGGCTTAGCTTTTGTCTTGGGGGCAAAAGTGGATAAAATTTTCCTCTCCATGGCTTTTGATAACGGAGGAGTTGCCACAGGGCCGATGTGTTCGACCTTCATTTTGTCCATGAGTGTGGCGATCGCGACACAAATCGACGGGCGAGATCCAATCATTGATGGCTTCGGCGTTGTCGCAATGATTGCTTTGACTCCGATATTATCAACCTTAGTTTTAGGCTTCATCTATAAGCAAAAAGATAAAAAAGATCAAAAAAACAAAGAAAAATTACAGAAATTGGAGGAACAACAATGAACGATTTGGTCGCGCTGAATCTTGAAATGATCGTTACGATCGTTGACGGCGGTATTGGAGAAGATGTAATTGATTATTCAAAAAAAGCTGGCGCATCAGGTGGAACGATCTTACATGGACGAGGCTCAGGTGTCCATGACACAGGTAAATTTTTAGGATTGGATATCTCACCAGAAAAGGATGTTGTGTTGACATTAGTTCCAGATAGCTTGACGAACGAAGTGATGGATGCCATCGGAAAAGGAATCAAGATCGATATTCCAGGAAATGGTATTTGCTTTAGCATCGATATCGATAAAGTGATCGGTATCACGAAAATCCATCAGTATCGTGAAGTCATTGAAATGAAAGAATTATTAGAAGATAATTGAGCTTAAAGCTTGATGAGAGACGAACTTTTTCGTGAAAAACGAAGAGAAAGTGCCGTTTGTTCTCGTTAAGCTTTTATTTTACTCATTCGTAATACCAATCAAGATTAACCAAAAAATAAGATTTTATGAAATCTCCTGCATATTCCCACACAAACCGTTGAAAATATGCTATTTTGTAGTAGAAAAAGGGGGAGAAGAATGAATTTTTTAGTTGTTTTAAAAGATGCGAGCCTCAAGCGTTCGACATTCATCTATACACAAATCGATGAACAAAAAACAGTATTGCATTTTTCGCCGGAGTTCCATTTAGAAGGGTTGACGATCGGGGAAATCTACGAAAAAGGTGGTATAGAAGCTGCGAAGCAATTTTTTGCTCAAGAACTCCAACTCCCACTGAATGACTATCTTGAAGTATCATTAGCTGAGTGGGATAAAGCAGTCGCAGAACTTTTTCCTCAAGGAATCAATGTAGAGACAGATAAAGCGGAAGTACATTTAACCGTAAAAGATCTGCAAAGTCAGATGCGTTATCGAATCGATGAAGAGGGATCTCTTTCGATTTTTCAGCGGCAACAAAAGATCTTAAAAAGTTTTTTAAAACAAATCAGCCGAAAACGGAATTTGTTTAAAACAACTCAGTTATTAAAAAAATATCCAGAGTTATTACAAACATCGATCCAGTTTCCACAATTACTTTCATTGATCCGTCGCTTTGTTCGCTTGAAGGAGATCCAATCCAAAAAGCTCACATTGCCTTTACAAGATACCTTTCGGGTAGTAAAACGCGAAGATGAAAAAAAATTGATCGTGATCGATTTTATGCGCAATCGTCAAGTGTTGCAACAAATGGCGATGGAAAAGGCCAACTGAGGCTTTTTCTTTTTGAAAAAAAGAATGGAGAAATACAATGGGACCTATCTGGTTACAGCGAGTGATGAAAGCTCAACAAAAATACCAACAAGTGATGAAAGGAAGGTACGCACGTCTTGACCAATTGAATCGTTTCTTTTTGATTCTAGGATTACTTTTCTTTGTGGTTAGATATTGGCTGCCTTTTAATTTAGGCTATCTACTTTTCTTTGTTTTTGTTTTCCTAGTCATTGGACGATTTAGCTCAAAGAAAATCTATGTCCGTACGAACGAAAATCAAGCATATTTAAAAAAGACAGTCACTTTCAAGAATTGGTTGTCAAAAATGAGAAATAAAATGACACGTCAGTCCAAGCAACCAACTTCTACTACCTATACGATCTTTCCATGCCCAACTTGTCAACTCAAACAACGGGCGCCAAAAGGGAAAGGTGAGATTCGAGTGACTTGTAAGAAATGCGCTACGCAATTCACAACAAAAGTATAAGAAGTTTAACGGAACGATAGCTAGTTTGATAAGAGGAGTAAAAGAATGATCGAGAATTACATTTGGGATTTTGATGGCACATTATTTGATACGTATCCGGCAATGGTCGAGGGTGCGTTCCACGCATTAAATGATTTTGGTATCGAACGACCAAAAAATGAAATTTATCGTGTGATGAAGCAAGAATCAATGAGAAAACTGCGGGAAAGCTATCAGTTAGAAGAAGTGGCTTTTAATCAGCTATTCCATGAGTATGAACGGCAATATCAAGGCATGTCAGCACCATTCAAAGAGACGGAAATGGTTTTACGTCACTTGAAAGAAAGTGGCGCAAAACATTATATTTTGACGCATCGTGTCACGGCTTCTACATGGGAACTTTTAAAAAACTTTGATTTAGCTGATTTGGTTGAAGAGGTGATCGGTATCGATCAAGGTTTTGCAAGAAAACCAGCACCTGATGCTATCCTTCATCTGATCGACACATACAAGATGAAGCTAGAGAAAACGATGATGGTAGGGGATCGCAAACTAGACATCGAGGCAGGGATCAATGCGAACGTCTCCACTTGTTTATATGATATCGATCATTTTTTAGGAGAGATACCTGCAGATCACACCGTTGCCAATCTAGCGGATATTTTGATGATCAAAAAGAATACAGAATAAGTATCCCCTTTCAACTTTAGTTATGCTATAATTTAATCAGAGGAGTGATAAAATGGAAATTAGAAGACAAAAAGAAGTAGTAGAAGCCTTTCATTATGATTTTTTAAAGCCTGATCAAGAGGTACAAACAGACTTAAAAGTAGGTTTCTCACCACTAAAAGAGACAATTGAAAACTATCCGAAAGAACATAGCATCGTGGGTGCACGTTTAGAATTTCGTTTAGTATTTGATACATATGTGTTATCTGGAAGCGTTAGCCAAATCAACCATATCTTGAATCGTAAGGTCCAAGATCAAAACGACGTGACACAAGAAGAGGTCGATGAATTAGTTGCACCACTTTTTGAAATGGTCAAACGTCTTGCATACGAAGTAACAGAGATTGCTTTAGATGCACCAGGAGTAAAATTGAACTTCCAATCAGAAAAAGCAGAAACAGAAAAGGCAGAAAATTAAACAAAAAACACCAGTGATAGTTATTAGCTATCACTGGTGTTTTTTTCTATTACTAATTGTAAGCAAAAGTAAGGAAAAATTTCGGAAAATAGTCTAGAATGAATTAGTCACTGAAAAAAATATTTTCAGGAGAAGAGCTGAAGAGTTCTTCTCGGGAACCTTTACTTCCTTAGATGGACTTGTCATTACAAATTAAGAGGAGGATGAAAATGACAACACTCATCACAGTTTTAGTGGTTCTAGTTTTTGCGGCATTATTATATGTGTTTTATCGTATGCAAAAGCGCCATGCAAAATTTTCAACACGGGTTTACACAGCGTTGGCTGCCGGTATTGTATTCGGGGGCGCGTTGCAACTGATTTTCGGAGTAGAAAATGAGGTCATCACACAATCGATGGATTGGATCAGTATTGTTGGGAACGGCTACGTTAGTTTCTTACAAATGTTGATCATGCCTTTAGTCTTCGTTTCGATCGTTGCAGCTTTTACAAAAATGAAAGTATCTGAAAAACTGGGTAAAATCAGTGCAACTGTACTGACAACTCTATTAGCGACAACTGCTATTTCAGCATTGATCGGTATCGGCTTGACGATCGCCTTTGGTCTTCAAGGCGCAGAATTCACTCAAGGCGCAGCTGAAACTGCCCGTATCTCTGAATTGGCGGCACGACAAGAAACAGTGGAAGGGTTAAGTATCCCACAACAAATCTTGTCATTTATTCCTAGAAATATCTTTGCAGATCTTGCCGGAACTCGTGCAACAAGTACGATTGCGGTAGTTATCTTCGCTGCATTTGTTGGGGTTGCTTACTTAGGGATCAAAAGAAAAGCACCGAAAGAAGCAACATTCTTTGCTGATATGATCGATAGCTTGTACCGCATTGTCATGCGTATCGTGACGTTAGTCTTGCGTTTGACACCTTATGGCGTGTTCGCATTGATGACTAACGTGATGGCAACAAGTGACTTTGATGCAATTCTTAACTTAGGGAAATTTGTATTAGCATCTTATCTGGCATTGTTTGCAGTCATGATCGTTCACTTCTTGATCTTGATGGGTGTGAAGGTCAGCCCAATCGACTATTTGAAAAAATCATTTCCAGTACTAAGTTTTGCGTTTACTTCCCGTTCAAGTGCAGGTGCTTTGCCATTGAACATCGAAACACAAACAAAAGCACTTGGTGTGGATGAAGCAACAGCAAACTTCGCTGCCAGCTTTGGTTTATCGATTGGTCAAAATGGATGTGCGGGTGTTTATCCAGCCATGTTAGCGACAATCGTCGCACCAGCAGCTGGAATGAATGTCTTCAGCTTAGAATTTATCTTGCTACTTGTAGCCATCGTGACAATCAGTTCATTTGGGGTAGCTGGTGTCGGTGGTGGAGCAACATTTGCCTCATTGATCGTTTTAGGTTCAATGAACTTACCAGTAGCGATCGTTGGTTTAGTTATCTCAGTTGAACCATTGATCGATATGGCTCGTACGGCAGTCAATGTAAGTGGTAGTATGGTAGCAGGTATTGTTACTAGCGCACGTATCCATGATCTTGATCGCGACGTTATCAAAGACGAAGCAAAAGTCGTTGACGTGAATGCTTAATCGTTAAAATGAAAAGTGAGAGCGAAATGCTCTCGCTTTTTTTATACTACAAATATATTCCGAAAAGTGAATAGACGAAAAAATCATTTTAAATAAGCACTGATCAATAAGGTAACAAGACCTATCTAATGAAATTTTCATCCACTGGAAGATTATATATTGATATAATGTAATGTGTAAGCGTTCCATCCAGTCTATAGAATAGAGGAGGAAATTCATGACGACATTCAGCAGTAATTCTCAACAAGCCCAGCAGTCCACTTCTAAAATCAACAGTGCAACCACACCTTTACAACAATCAACATCGCTTCAAAATGACACACGTACCACGCTTATTGGCAATCAAGACATTCAAATTAGCCTCACATCCGCCAAAAACTTTGCCAGTCAAATCGCCTCAGCCATTTCAAGTGTAGCCAATCAGTTACAGACAATCGCCTCAGCCATTTCAAGTGTAGCCAATCAGTTACAGACAATCGCCCAAGTTTTTTCTACACTAGACACTCAGTTAAGTCGAGATCTTTTCAAGGAGAGACGATTGAATTTAATAGTAAAACTAAATTAGAAGTTCACTTTTCAAAACATGGTTCAGAAATGCAACAAGTTTTAAATAAAAATCACTATTCAATAGTTGAGTATTTAAGAGAGGCAAATCATGTGATTAAAGAGGGACAATTTGTCCCTGAAATGAACGGATATTTCAAACTGGTTGGTGGAGAAGGAAGTGCAAAGTATGCATTTGTAGGATTAGACAGAATAACTGGGAACATAACAACCTTGCACTTAAAGTCTGTAAAAGAACTCGTTAAAAAAGCACCTAGTTTAGGTTTGGAATAATAGGAGATGTTACAAAATGATTAATATAAGAAAAGTAAACTGGATAGATGAAGACTCAGGAGAAGCTGATATTTTACTTTCAGATGGCTTATATTCCATTGAATGTTTTTGTAGTGATTGTGATGTATCAGAAGGTGATATGTTCACAGATATAATTTATGGATTTAACATCAAACACATTGTTAAAAGTTTAAATGAAGAATATACAGTACATAAAAAAACTGATTACTATCATGTTCAGGGAGAGCTTATAGATTTGAAAAACAAAATTCTTCAAATAGGAGAATTTAAAATCGATTTGTCAGATGGGGATATTCCAAAGGATATAAAACAATATGAATATTTAGAAGCTGATATTGCAAGAATTGATATTTACTAAGAAATGTACTGAACCAATGAAGATATAAATTGTAAAAATTAAAAAACTTAATAAACATAGTGGATTTTATGATGAAAATCTTATAAATAGCACCCATATTCCGATTGAGACACCATAAAAATAGAAAGAGGTATCTTAATGGATTGGTTAAATACTCTAAAAAATCAACAGAAAAATAAGAATGACAAGTTAGAGGCGGTGGGCTATATAAGGGACATTTTAGAATATGGTGATATTTCAAAGAATAATGCTAAGAAATTTATCGATATTCTGGCTGTCCAAGCTACGTTACAGGATGATGATATAAAGGAATTAATATTAGATGCAATATTAGAAGGGTCGAAAAATCCAAATCTTGAAAAGTCAATTGACTTAAATCCAATTATTCATCGCTTAACTGACTTCAATGATGAATGTTTGAGTTATATCTTAAGCTTGCTGGGAAATTCCGAGAATGTAAAATATAGACAAATTATTGAATCGTATAAAGGAAACTCGAGATTAAAAGAAGACGTTGAAGAAGCATTGTCAGAACTAGATTATCGAATAAAACATAATAAATAAAAATGATATATTATTGGCGAATTTGATGAAATATGTGGAAGTGAGGACTAATGTCAGTAGGATTATTTAAGTATGATGGAGATATCTATGAGGAAAACTCTGAAGTTATATTAAGTGAAAATATCTCCTCAGAACCATTTTATGAAAGGTATTGGGAAAAAGCTATAAAAGAATTAGGTATCAAATATATAAAAGATGGTGCGGAATTTGATCATACTAAATTAGGAGTTGTTATGGAAGAATTAGATTTACTGAAGAGCTGGGCGATAACAAATCTTCAAGGAGAAAATCAAAAATACATGACCGCTAGAATAGAACATTTAGAAAAAGTTATCCCTAGTTCTTTCATTTCAGAACAAGATATATTATATATTTTTTAAAATGAGACCGATGAGCTAACTGATTTTTTGCGCTCATTTACTGGTGAGTCATATAATTTATAACTACAGCAAATAATTTATACAAATGCTAGCATTCCAGTCTAACAAATCAGTGAATCACTTGATGAACGGTTATTGTTGTAAAAAACAACCCATAGAATCACTCATCATACTTAATAGGCTTGGTCTGTGAACCCACGAATGATTAGTTCTCCACCTAATTATAGATACAACTAATCAACGAATCCAAATGCAGAAAAAATTTGAGGTTATTAAGCTATGCATATGAATTATATTAAGTATCAATATTTATTAAGACGATTTGAAAAGCTTGAGAAATAGGGTGGAAAAAATTTTTGAGATGAAATTTAAAATAGTTAAAGATATTTATATAGAAAATTTTATCGGAGAATATGGCTATTTTAGTGTCACAATTGATAATGAACACTATGGGATTATCCTTGAAGAAGAAGTAGAAGATTTTACTGTATCTCTATACGATTGGTTTGACAGTTTTTTAAGAGCTTTAGAGATTTTAAACACAGAGAGCTATGTTTTGATTAATGATATTGAATCTTTTAATACGTGGATAGAAATTTATAGGGAGAAAGAAATTCTATCTATTAGTAAAGTTTCAGGTGCTAAAGTGGGTCAAGGAGGATGGATTCGCACAGAGAAACTTTCAAATCCGGATTATCAATTCTGGAAAGATAAAAAAATGCTATTCTCTGACTTCAGAACAGAAGTATTAGAGAAATCAGAGTATTATTTATCAGAAATAATTAAACTAAATTCTTTGCAAAATAAAAACATTCGCAACTTTAAAAAATTAGTAGAGAAATTGAAATTATAAACCTTAGAAAAATAGTAAGCATGGTATTTCAAGTTAAAAAAATCATCACATGAATGAATCCTACTGATGGTTTTACATACATATTCAACTCCTGATCCATAGTCTATGAAGAGAAATCATGAGATGATAAAAATGTTTTAGATTGAAAACTACTACCAAGCGTATGTAAAGTTTATAAATCAACATGACTTTTATTTCACCGATTGAATTTAAAAAAAATGGGAATAGACAGTTAATAGCCATTGATAGTGAGGAATATATTGTTTCATTTGCTGACCTATCTTTGGATAAGGAAAATTCAAGGTTAAGTAGAGGTAGATATGAAGACTAGTGAATGATTTTTTGTAAAGTCATAGGGTTTAAGATTACGTTGGCACCTCATAGTAAGTATCAATGACTTTACTTTTAGATAAAATAATAAATACAGCAATACTGATTAAAGATAGTAGTTTAAGAATAGACTTCGCTGAGAGTTTGAAGGAGTAATTAGAGGATTCAAAGATACATGAGAACCAGTTATTGATATATCGACAAATAAAATTGTTCATTATAATTTTGTAAATAAATGGGGTGAAAAATGATAAAACTAAATCTAAAATCTGAGAATGAAAGAATTAACGGACAAGTAACGTATGATGAAAAGGATGGAAATTTAGATTTTAATCCTAGATCAAATGCAGATATTTTATTACTTATCAGTTATATGAATATAGGTTTTGATTCTATTCAAAAGTCTGCTAATCAAGTTTGGGGATACACGCCGAAAGAAAGTTGGATTAAAAAAGATTTACTTTTACCTTTACATATTCAGAAAGGGAAAGTTGAACTAGAAGAGAATTTAGAATCAGGTTCATGGAGGCTAGATAAAAAAGAAGTGTGGCTTACCTATTATGACTTAAAACAAAATTGGTTATGCTTTGGAGACTTCATGCATGATAACAATGATAGATGTGTAGAGTTTCTTGAGAATGTGCTTGCTGTGGTCGATAATGATCAGTGTCTAAAATCGTTATGGATTAAACCATATTTTAAATAAAAGTCGAAGAACGGCAACAAACAAAAAATTCCCATTAGAAATACAATATAGCATCATAGAAGATTGAGCTAATTAAAATTTATATTTATGGTGTGCCAATAAGTAGGAATTATCTAATGATGATTTGAAAAATGTATCAATCGGCTCTTCTGATATTTTAAAATGGGGAAGAAAAAGTTATGAAATAAATTAGCTGATAAAACACCATTTAATTATATAACTACTGTAAGAGAAAGCTTTTTACAAGGTCCAAATGGAGGTGTTTAAATTGAGTCGGTTTAGGATGGCGTTGGCGTATTAGTAGTAAATATTTAAGGTGGGAGATACGTGAATTTATTCGAAAAAAAACTTATGAATCAGCAATAGAATTAAAAGAGAGCTTAGGAAAAAAATCTTTCTTACTCGGCGAAAATATAGCCGAAAGCAACCAATTTATAAAAATTAGTCATAGTTTAATTGACGTAGGATTTATATACGATGATTTGGGATTAGAACCTCAGATGTACCTATCAACTAATTCAAATAAAGTATTTTTAGGAATAAATAGTCTTTCCGCATGTTTAGATTCTGCAAATCTGTCGGTGTCTTTTGAAGAAAACTTACCTTCTCTATTGTATGAAATAATGATAGATCCGAACGCTAAATACATTGTGTTTATTTGTGAGCTGGATATACTCGTTTACGAAAGCAGTGGATCATTATTATGGCATATTGGATTCAGAAATATTGTTAAAGATTATTATTTAAAGAGGAATGACTCGATCGTTATTGAGTGTGAAGATGGTGATATAACAATTTTTTCTTTAGAGTCAGGGAAAATAAAATGAATAGATCAAATCGTTACCCATTTTGTCTTATCTTTTCAGTAGTATGATAAGTATAAATATAGAATTTGACTCTATTCAAAATCTAAAAGGAAGATTATAGTGAAAGAAAAACAACTAGCAAATATCTTACAATTGTACGACAAACAACAAATATTTAAAATTGCAGACTTCTTAATTTCAGAAATAGATAAAGATAACCTGCAAGATACAATAGATTTCGTAGTTTCTAATAATAGTTACGATAGTAATTTTAAAGAGGTGATGTATGAAGAAGATGAATACGACAGAATATTTTTAGAAGGTAATCAATATTTATTAGCTAGTTCTGAAGGGGAAGTAACGATAATAGATATGATAAGTGAGGCTCATGGGGTTAGTACAAAAGATACCCGAGTAAAATTTATTGAAGAAAGTTTTATCAGGCTAATCACGAATAAAGAAGAAACACTTGACTGGATAAAAAAATATAGGACGTATAGGTAACGCAAATTAGTGGATGTTTTTTCTGTAACGATCAATGAGCTGAAGATACATAAATAAAAGCGAATAAAAAAGTATCGTGTACTACCCCTATTACATTGAATATGGCTTTAAGGGCTATACTATAAAAAACTGATGTTTAAAAGTAAAGAAGTTGTAGATTTCAACCTAAGAATTTCTGCATTAATTAGATGGTTCATTATTAATTGGAGTAAAGATGATGACAGAAAAATTTAAAATTTTAATCAATGAGCAAGAAATAGATGAGTTGATGGAAACTTTTTTTGTGCAGCTAATAGAAATCTAAACAAGTTATTAAATTTATTATCTAATAAGGAAGGATGGGGAGAAGAGGTTATTTTTTGAAAATGATTTAGATGACTACGATATGGCACAATTGCCTAAGCCGCTAGATGATAAACATGTATTGATTGAGCTGGCTTCTCCAGCTGTAGAA
>NZ_JAFLWG010000026.1:0-96643 GCF_017316315.1 Enterococcus sp. DIV1298c
GCTTTCTCGTTCAGAAGTTCTGTAAAAGAAGCTCTTTTCTAGAATATTAAGAAAGGGCATTGGGAACTAACCAGCAACAACTTTTTCTCTTCTTATCTCTAACTATGTAAATTGATCGAAATTTTTTTTTTATTTTTTTACTAAGTAAACAATACATAGTGGTAAACCTGTGAAGAGCATGAACAAAAACAGAAATTTAAAAACTAAAACAACGTGTACGACGATGTCTCCCATGATATCACCTCCAGAATAAGAAAACACTCACCATCCAAAGAAAACGTTTTCTAAAAATTTCACTAATGATAAAATATATAAGAATATAATAACATACTATTAAGGAGGTAACCCTATGTTTTTGAAAAAGGTTATACAGATTGGTTTAGCAACAACTATTTTATCAGTTGGGGGAAGTACTGGTACGCCTCTAGTAACAGCTATTGAAATTAATAAAAATCCAACTCCTCTAGAAACAAATATCCAACAAAAGCAAGATCCTTTAGCTTTCGATAAAAATACAACAAGTATTAGTAAATATATATTTGAAACTCTGAAATCAAATACAAGCAAGTCAATAGGAGATTTGGAAAGTATTCGTGTAGATTTTACAGATGTAACATTTTATGATGAAAATGGTATCGAACTAAATAAAGATATTATTATTGAAAATATTAGCAAAGAAATTGAAGAATCTAAAAATCCTATTATTGGTATTTCTACTTGGAGAGAAGGAGGAAGTTGGACTAGTGGTTCCGGCTATTCAAGTTGTAAAGGTACAGCAATTCATGGTTTCTACTCTGGTTTTGAGCTTGTTTTCAAAGCTGACTATACCAATCTACAAGGAAATTATGACCAAATTGATAGAATTTACAATGTAAATTGGGCTGGACTTGGTAATTTTTCTCTTATTTCTCAAGGTATATTCCGAGCAAAAGAACAATCTGGATATTCTGCATACGGTGGCGTTAAAGGCGGTTGGAATTTAGGAAATGTATCTAAATCATTATATTTATACTTCAGAGTAGGAAATGATACAGCTTGGATTGATAGCAATATGTAAAAGAATTATTACATAATTTAATTAGAAAAGAATAGTCACTTTAGTAATTCCTGTATCCTAACAGAAGAAAGAAAATAAACACAGAGGGCATTCAATCAGAAAAATCCTATTGAATACCCTCTTTTTAACTAAATTTTATTGCTGAAGTATATCTTCAACCTAAATCAAAGCTAATTCTTTCAAAGCCTTCCAAATACCATCTTGATCATTCGTATCTGTGACCATTTTTGCTTCTGCTTGGACTTCTGGTACTGCATTGCCCATTGCGACGCCAATACCAGACATACGCAGCATTTCACGATCATTTTGTCCATCACCAAAACTGATGACGTCTTCTGGCGCAATCCCCACTCGGTTCGCCAGGTTCATGATCGTTACCGCTTTTGAACCATCGTGCGGCACCACATCGACACTATTTTCGTGCCAGCGCACAAAACGGATACGATCGTAAGCACTGAATTGTTGGTCATAAGAGTGATCAAAGAAAGCTAATGCTTGATACACATCCTGTTTTTCAACAAAGTATTCATCCAATTCTGGTAAATGCGCACCAAATGAATGCATCGCATCTTCCATCATATCGATACGATTAGATGAAAAGCGTTTGATTGAATCCAAACTAACAAATGCGGTATCGATAGCCTTTTCTTGTGCTTCTTGAATAAATTGGTGTAACTGTTCTTCATCCAGCAAATTTTTGTAGACTTGTTCATGATCCAAAAATCCGGCTGCACCGTTACATAGAATATAATTGCTAAATGCTAGATCACGGATAACTTCTTGTGCGTGAAAGCGACTACGCCCTGTAGCAATCGTCACTAAATGTCCATCTTTACGCAGTTTTTCCAAGGCTTCCCTCGTACTATCCAACGCTTGCTTGTTGGAGTCTAACAACGTGCCGTCGATATCAAAAGCAATTAATTTGCGTGTCATTCTATCTCGCCTCTCTATAAATACTTACTTGCTTCTCTCGTTGCAAGTTTGCTTAATTCTTTCGTCAATTGTTCTTTTACCCAAAGTGGATTTGTTTTACTATAATCTCGCAGCGCCCAACCAATGGCCTTTTGAATAAAAAATTCCTTTGTTGAACGATCTGCATCAATCGCCCGTTCAAGTAAAGTGACATCTGTCTGCTCTTTAAAACCTAGTTGTAAGGTAATCGCAATGCGTCTCAACCAAAAATCTTCTTGACCTTCAAATAACTGGAAAACAGCTTCGATTTCTTGATGAAGTTTCCCCCATGTACTGTAGACTTTTTGCCATGAATCAATGCTGTCCCACCATTCCTTCTGTGAGACAAGTTCACGCAACCATACTAGATTCTCAAAAGAGAGTCGTTTGACGTTCTTCTGGACTAGATCGATCGCTAAATATTGATATTCACGCTCTTCTCGTGCATAGTAATCAGCTACTAAAGAAAGTAGTTCAGGAACAGGTAACTTCTGACTTTCTTTCATTAATGATTTCTGTATCAATGCTCTTTCTGGCTTAGGCACACCAGCAAAGCGGAAATGATGTTTCATATAAGCTTCCATCTGTACCGCTTTTTCGGTGTTTTTAGGAAATATGATTTTCTCCAAAACACTTCCTCCCTTTTAGAGGTACCTCTTAGTCAACATAAGATGATTTCGATTGATTCAACCATGCATAGCCTAAACCAATCACTAATCCTCCACCAATATAGTTTCCAATCAAAGCAAACGTTAAGTTGTGGATGATATTGCCCACTGTCATCGCGTCCATGTGTCCGCCTGAAACGAAATAAGCTAATGTAAATGCTGGGAAATTGGCGATAACGTGTTCATAGCCTAGAAAAGCAAAAATGAAAATAATGAAAACAATTGCTAAGACTTTCCCCGCATCATCTTTCATTCTCATACTGATCAATACCGCTGTATTTACTACAATGTTGGCAAACATTGCTTCCACTAAAATTGTCATCGTCGGTTTCGTCAATTTGACTGCGATCGACTCTAACATATAATTATCCATCGGCAGATCTTGGAATGGTGTAGTCAAAGAAACTAAAAAGCCAAATAATACCCCACCGATCAAGTTAAATAAAATACAAGTAAACAGAATTTTTGCAGCTACTCCTAATTTTAATCGCTTACGTTGGACCCCAACTGACATATAAAGCATATTTGAGGTACCAAGTTCAGCATTCATGTATAAAATCATTACTAACGACCAACTAAACATAAACGCATAAAGCATCTTTCCAAAGCCATGAGCAATATGCTCACCTTTGATCGCAATCGAAAAAGCAACAGCGGTTCCAAGTGTCAAGAACAAACTAGCTAATACAGCACGCACAGCATAGCGGGCGTAACTATTTTCGATCAAATCAACTTTCTTTTCGATTGATGCTTCAATCTTTTCAAACAACGGTGATACTGGGTTCATCTCTTTTCTCCTTTAAGATTTGTTCAATTATTTTCATGCTTTTGGCATATACCCTCTTATTCTATAGACAGAGTCGAGGTTTGTAAAGCTTTTTTGCTACTTATTCGCTTGACATTGACCAGTCATATCGCTTATACTGTTATTCGTGTAAAATAATGCAGCAGAAAAATAATAACTCGTCCCTAGTTTGTTGCCCCGCTTCGGGTTCAATTGTGTAACCGCGGCTGCAAAGGTGAAGATTGAAGAACAAACTATACGATTATGAATTTTTTAACGGATTATTTTACTCCAAAAAATATAGTTATCTATTGGAGGAAATTTTAATGTCTCGTTATACAGGACCATCATGGAAAATTTCTCGTCGCCTAGGTATTTCATTATCTGGCACAGGAAAAGAATTAGCACGTCGCCCTTACGCTCCAGGTCAACATGGACCAAACAGCCGTGGCAAACAATCAGAATACGGTATGCAATTAACTGAAAAACAAAAATTACGTCATATGTACGGTATGAACGAACGTCAATTCCGTAACTTGTTCGTTAAAGCAAGCAAAATCAAAGAAGGTAAACACGGGGTTAACTTCATGATCTTACTAGAACAACGTTTAGACAATGTTGTTTATCGTTTAGGTCTTGCAACTACTCGTCGTCAAGCACGTCAATTAGTTAACCATGGTCATATCATGGTTGATGGCAAACGCGTTGACATCCCTTCATACCACGTTGCAGTTGGTCAAGTGATCTCAGTTCGTGAAAAATCACAAAACATCTCAACTGTTAAAGAAGCAGTTGAAGCAACTGTTGGACGTCCAGCATTCGTAAGCTTCGATGCTGAAAAATTAGAAGGTTCATTGACTCGTTTACCAGAACGTGACGAATTGTACCCAGAAATCGACGAAGCTCTTGTCGTTGAATACTACAACCAAAGCCTATAATTCAAAAAACTTTGGTACAAAAAAAGCCGGCTATCTTATGGATAGCTGGTTTTTTTAGCTTACTGTTGAAGGTCAGCTTTTTGAACACCGTTTATCGAGGTTGTGAAAAATCCGGTTAGCTCCAAGTAACAAGAAACCAACCTCCCTCTCCTCAAGCCGGCACATATCCAAAGATAGCACTCGAAACAGCGTATATGTCACGCTGATTCGAGTGCTATCTTTGGATGTTGGCTTTAGCTGTTTCAGGTGTTTCAGTGACTGGATCAATAGGAAGGAACATTGAAAGATTCTTTATTTGGGTGATCGAACAGCGAAGCTTTTGTCGTTCGCCTATTGTTCTCTAAAAACATCGTCATTGAATACCTTCCACTTAATCTAGACGAGGAAAAGAAAAAGATCTCTAAAGTGTGATGCTTTGAATGGAACAAAATAGTCAGCATCGTTGCTTTCCTAATGAAATGTCTCCTTTAAACAATCAACTGCTTCGTTTTCCCTTTATCAATGGTGGATAGACAGATTACCTTGTCACTTTCACAGTTGCTGATTCTTGGCACACTCATTACTCAAACAACATTTAGTGCCCATTGTAAATCAATGAATGTCTAGCTGATCGATTGAATCAACAAACGATTTCATTGACTACATTGGGCACCTCTCTATAGAAGATTCAAATTCAAAAAATCCTCATTTTTCTATGTGCCAAAATATAGTTGTTTATGTTATATAAAAATTATATCATGTATCAAAACACTTGCTATTCATACTTTTTTCCACGTGCGGAAATATTTTTGCACTCTTGCTTCACGTAATGTAACAAAAAAATAAATATACGGATCCTTTACATTTGTTTTCTTTTCCTCTATAATTTCGTTAACCTTTAAAAATAAAATGGTTAACGAAAGGAAAGCTGATGACAAAATCATTAAAAGAACTTATACTCGTTGCCGAATTTACAGCAATCATTGCTGTACTCTCACAATTTGCGATTCCATTAGGCGTGATTCCACTGACTGGCCAGACTTTTGCGATTGGGTTGACCGCCACCTTCCTAGGGAAACGTACTGGTACTCTCGCTGTTTGTATGTATCTCTTATTAGGGTTGATTGGCCTCCCCGTCTTTTCCGGCATGACTGGGGGAATAGGCGTCTTATTTGGCCCATCAGGTGGTTACCTTTTTGGTTTTATTCTTCAATCTTTCGTCATTGGTTGGTGGATTGAAAAGAGCAGTTCTCGCTTTTTTCACGCTTGGTGCGCCAATCTATTCGGCTCTCTTCTTGCTTTAGTTGTAGGAACTCTGTGGTTATCATTCAGTGGTAATTTATCATTTCAAACAGCTCTACTCAGCGGATTCGTTCCTTTTTTATTGCCAGAATTGATCAAAAGTACAGGGGCAGCGTACGTTGGAAGTACCTTGCGAAGACGACTACATTTCAAATCAGAAACGATTCTTTCATCAAAAAAATAACTAGCGGAGATGGAGATATAAATGTTTGACTTCGGGAAATAAAGCGGAATCCACCAAATGAGCCAAATTTTGGTGGATTCCCCCTTATTACCGAAATATTTTTCTTATCCTAGATTGGTGACGAAAGAACTTACGAAGGTTGCAAAAGTATTTTCCCGATGCTTTTACCTGATTCAAGATGCTCATGTGCTTGTTTCCCCTCTTTTAAAGCATAAATCGTTGGTGGACTCGTTACCATTTTTTCCTCTTCAAAATACTTGAACAGCCTTGCGCTTCTTTCTTTTCGTTCGTTTGCGCTGGTCAAGTAATCCCATAAATCCCCAGTTAGTATACTTTTAGATTGAGATAATAATTGGATGAAATCAATAGTTGGTGGATTTCCCCCAGCCATACCGAAGAAAACCACCTTTCCTCTATTTTTGAGCAACGAAGTACTCTCAAGTAAAGTAGATCCTACGCCATCGTAGACTGTATCAAAAAAAGAATGATATTCAGATTCCCAACCAGAATTTCTCACAAAGACCATCTCTGCGCCTTGGTTCAATGCGAGTTGTTGCTTCTCTTCTGTAGAAGTTACACCATAAACTTTGACGCCATCTGCCGTGAGCATTTGCGATAAGATTTGCCCTACGCCACCACTGATACCATGTACGAAAACATTCTCATCCTTGCCGTTCAAACCTAGATCATGCGCTAAAAAATCTGCGGTCAAGCCTTGTAGCCCAATGCTTGCTATTAATTGGATATCGATTGTCTTTGGTACTCTTATCGCCTTTTCTTCAGGTACAGCTACCAATTCAGCATTAGCAAACGGAACATCAACAAACAAGACTTTATCACCAACTTCATACTCGGCGACCGCGGGACCTATTTCCACTACAGTGCCTACTCCTTCATAGCCATTGATATAAGGTATATGTTTTTCGATATGGTAATTTCCTTTTCTTCGATAGATATCTGCGTAATTCAGTCCTATATACTCCATTTGAACTAATAGTTCTTTGTTGGCAATTACGGGATCAGGAAGTTCACCATACTGCAAGACGTCCGAACTTCCAAAGCTTTCAAAATATAAGGCTTTCATCTACATTATCTCCTAACACCACTTATTTTTTTCTACTTATTTTAGAGGTATTCTGCCTTAATGATCTCTGCTGCATTTTTTGCACCATCGATCGTCATAAGTGTCTTCATTTCGATTGCTTTTTGGCTATATCTCTTGGAAGAAATTTTTTGAAGCGTAGTTACTATTTTATGATACTTTATTTCATTTGGACGTACAGACAATGCATTCCCGAATTGTTCACAATAGCGAATGTTCAATTCTTGCTCATATTGAAGTCCGACACCAATAAATGGCTTACCTGATGTGCATGCCGTTTGGATAGTTCCCTCTCCGCCATGGATGATTGAAAGATCAACTTCTTTTGAAATCAGATGTGCTGGTAATAACTCTGTCAAATAGATATTCTTACCAAAATTATTTTCATTAGAATCTCCTGTTATGAAGTGTTTTACTGGTGCTATCACGACACAATCCAATCTGTTAAGAATATTCAAAAGTTTTAAGATCATTTTTTTGTTCCCTGAACTCCCCATAGATACATAGATCACTTTCACTTTATTCGCTTTCGCAACTTGAATCACCTTTTTGATGAAATCAGGTATTTCTAAATCGAATCGAGCATAAATGGGACCTACTATACGCATATTTTTTGATAAGGGTACTTCAGAAATAAAGGTTGGATGCGTCGTGAGCAAATCCAACTCACCCGATAATAAGTCAATCGTATATTTTGGAAGTGTCAAACCATACTTTTTGGCTACACGCTTTAGTGCATAAGGTTTCCATTTTGTATGAAGGAATATTTTTTTGCAGATTGACCAAATGAAGTTGGTTGGAATTATTTTTTGTGTCAGTTGATGAGGTGCAGGTGCATCATACAAAGATAGTTGCTCTCTTGTCAACGCAAAAGGTTTGATATATATCAGTGGTACTTTATAGATTCTAGCGGATAAAAAAGCAGTGATATTCGTTCCTGTGACAATCACTTTAGGCTGTTTCTTCTGATAGAAAGCCAACTCATTTTCTATTCGTTCCTGAACGATTTTAAACGTAAATGGATGTCTGATGGACTTCATTTGATCTACTTTGATTATTTGTTTCTCTTGTTCCAAGGTAAATATAGGTTTTAATAAATAAAAAGTGAATCCTGCATCCTCTATTAGATGCTTATAAGTTTTAGAAAATCCAAAAAAAATACAATGCCCAGCGTCTTTTAAATTATTTTCTACCTCAATCATTCTTGTTGTTTCCGCTAAATTGAATGTTGCTGGGGCAAATACGATTGTCTCCATTTATTCTCTCCAATAACAAGTTAGTAGCTATAGTAATACTTGACGAATCAGTAAAATCAATCGGTAGTAAAGTGAAACTTATTTTACCTAACTACCATTGAAAGAAGATCCCCTGCTGTTCTCCGATTTTTTCAAATCCAAGTTTTAAATACATCTCTTTTGCTGTTTCGTCTTCATTCGCTACTAGATAAACCTTGGTAGCTCCTTGTTCTATGGCATCCTTCATTAATTCTTTGATCAACGTCGTGCCATACCCTTTGCGCTGTTCCTCAGAAATGATGTGGAAATCTTCAATTTTTGCTATCCCTTGATGAATAAACAAATCACAACTGCCCACCACTTGATTTGTCTCATCATAACAAAGATACGTATTAATTTTGCCTTCACTCAAATAAACTTCTTCTTTGCGTTTTTCTTTATTTTCTACAAAAGCCATGTAATCTGGGTCCGTTTCGTCCTCTAACTCAATCATCAATTTTTCTTTTAATTGCGAAAGATTCGTGACTTTTATTACTTTACAGTCTGTTCTTGAGCGGATATGATCAAATTTAGACAAATCAAACAAATAAAAACCATCTGTTTCTATTTCAACTTGTTGTTCAACTTGTGCTAACTGCTCACTGTTGAGTTGAAAATATATTTGGATTTTACAAAATGAATGCTTTTGTTCTTTTCTAAGCAACACTTCCCGTTCGATGATATCCAACAACTCCTCTTGGGAATCACTTTCAGCGATCAACGTGAAATTTAGGTCATACATATCTAGTAATCGCTCATCTGTAAATCGAATCACTTTTCCTTCTTTTTTTTCATCTGCCATACATTTTGTATAGTATTTCTCACATTGCTTCACTTGTCGGTCATTCATTGTTTTTAACATTTTTTACTCTCCTAAAATTTACTTTTCTATTACCAGAATTTTTTTATCTAGTTAAATACTTCTCGTCCTTAGCTGTCTTTTTTGCAAACAAGCCAGATTCATCAGCGTATTCTGAGGAATCTGGCTTGTTTTTCATATGTCATTATATTTACTATTTTTTCTCATTTCGCATGATGGAAATCGATTGTTTCAAGGAACTCCAAATCCCACCTTCACTATAGACCAAGACATTGGATTTATACATTGTGGCAGAAAAGAACATCAGTCCTAATGTCGCTACAAGCAGGATGATCAATGAAATCCAAGCCTCCATATTCTGCGCTGTTTCATTTGCCAAGCGAATCGGCATGATATATGACGAAAGAAATGGAATATAAGACGTGATGCGAAGAACGATATTACTCGGATCAATTACAGCTAGCATCACCCCTAATCCATAGCCACCAATAGAAAGATACGTCACAGGAACGATTGCTTTTGCTGTATCCTCTGCTTTATTGACTAACGAACCGCAAAGAGCCGCTAAAATAGAATAGATCAAAATACCTAAAATCATAAATAGTAGTACATACCATAGGAATGGTCCAAAGAACATCTCCAAGGATACATCTGCTAAAAACATTTGGACGATCTCCATATCTTTGAACTGCGTATAGCCAAATCCAAAAATAATGGCATACAATCCCATTTGCGTGAGTGCCACAAGTAAGATTCCTGTCAATTTTCCATAAAAATGTTTTTGTGCCGTAGTACTCGATAATATGACTTCCATGATTCTTGTTCCTTTTTCAGAAGCAATTTCTTGCGCAATGATTTGTGAATAAGTCATGATAATAAGAAGCAAGAACACGCTAACAATCGAACTGACTATATTTTGGACTCGCGAATGATCTTCTCCGATCATCATTTCACCATTCTCGTCAAAGCTGACTTTTTGCCGAGTAAATGTTGCCTGCTGACTTAGTTGAGCAACTTCTTCAGGCGTTACACCTAAGTTTGTCGCACGAATCATCGATTGGATGCCATTCAACTGCTGTTGGATTATGACTTGAGTCACTTGTCCTAATGAATTCTCACTGAACAACTCTCCAGAAACGGTATTATTTTCAGTTGAAATGATCATATACGCATCTAACTGCTCGTCTGCTAACTTCTCTTCACCTGCTTGTTCAGTCTCTACTGCTTCAAATTCAAAATCATCCGACTTGATTTGTTCCAGATACTGAGAAATTTCCTCATTGTCTGCTACGATCCCTATACGATTGATTTCACCAGTTCGTTGTGCAAACGTACTTGCAACATAACTGATTCCCATGGTAAAAAACGGAACTAGAATCATGATGAGAAAGGAGAACGTTTTGACATTTTTCCAATAGACATCTTTTGCAATGATCCAAAATTTACGCACCGAGCTCACCCGCTTTCATTTTAAATATTTCTTCCAATGTTGGTGGTTGTTGATTGAACATTGGGATATAGCCAGATTGCATGGCACGAGCGAAAATTTCTTTACCTACTTCTGGATCTTCTAATGTGATTTCTAAAGATTGGTCCTCACGCATATTGACTTGTTGTACGCCACTGATTTCTTCAATCTCTTCTTTCGAAAGATCTGATTCAAGAAACAGCTTTGTACGCCCAAAGGCTTCACGGATCTCATGGACTTTGCCATCTAAAACCATTTTTCCATTCCGTAACATGATCAAATGATCACAAATCTTCTCCACATTGTCCATATTATGACTTGAAAAGATGACACTTGAACCTTTATCTTTCAATTCGATGATCCCATCTTTTAATAACTCTGCATTGACTGGATCTAAGCCGCTGAATGGTTCATCTAGAATGATCAATTTAGGTTCATGGATCAATGTAGCAATCAGTTGGACTTTTTGTTGATTTCCTTTAGACAGCGATTTTACTTTATCTGTTTTCTTTCCTTTCACTTGAAATTTCTCCATCCAAAAATCGATTTTAGGTTCGATTTCTTTTTTGGTTTTCCCTCGAAGTGAGGCAAAATAAATCAACTGTTCTTGGATTGATACCCTTGGATAAAGTCCGCGTTCCTCTGGCAAATAGCCAATCACATCATAGTCTTTTTCACTTAAGTGTTGTCCATTCCATAAAACCTCTCCTTGATCTTGTGTCAAAAAATCTAAAATCAAACGAAAAGTCGTCGTTTTCCCAGCTCCGTTTTGCCCGATCAAACCCATGATCTTCCCACGGGGAATTTGAAAGGATACTTGATCCACTGCTGTGTAATTCCCAAAACTCTTTACTAAATTATTCACTTCTAACATGCAAATCCTCCCTCTATGCACATTCCGTAAAGAAATCGCATACATAAAAAATGAGATAGTTATTTATACGGTTTCCGGTAATCTACACACAGTTGTTTGGTTTAAAAATGATTTCAACTCTTCTTGACTGGTATTTACGCTTACTTGTAGGAATAAACCGTTATAATATTATTCATTTATCATCCAATTATAACTAAAATGTAATTTTATTTCCATTCATTTTTTTCGAAACATATGAAAACAAACGTTTTTTATCACACAAAACACGTAACTTTTGTTATTTTATTTTTTTGGTTATAGATAGAAATGAAGGGTTATTCAGTAATTTAAGACATATACGATTTCTTCGTTAGAAATAAACCTAGAACAAAAACCAGAACATTCTCTGGTTTTTATCCTAGGTTTCCTTATTTCTTATTCAAAATAGCTTTACCTTTCGCTTAACTATTCCTATTATGTGTCTGGGACATTATTCGTCGCTCACTATCAACTTATTGTTTGTTGTATAGATATAAGACAGGAAAAAAACAAATGCTTGCAGCGGAAAAATCACCATTCGTTCTGTCAATCCTAAAATATTCCAACCTTGTGCCATACCAATTGGATTCAATGCCCCAAATAAAGTAATCAATGTGGCAGTTGCTATACAGATTTTTCCAAATGTTGGTAGTTTTTCTTGTTTAAGGTAGCCAAAACCAATCAGGAAAAGGGCGGAAATGGTAGTGAATACGACAATGATCGTCACGATGATGTGCATCATATTTTGAAAATTCATCTCCGTTTTGTCGCCGGTCAGTGGAAATAGTTTATACCCCACCACCGTGGTAATTGCCATCACAAGAAAGAGCAGATAACCGATTCGGGTCAACCAATGATACTTTTCAACTGATTTCACGACCATTCCAACGACGAAAAGTAAAAAGCATAATCCATAAACAAGCAGGATTGCATTCAATAATTCCGCATTTGGTGCATCGACTGCGGTTAACGAGCTAATGTCTGTGGTGATTGGATCATAGGTTTTCCAAAGGTGTTGACCAAGAAAAACATGTAAAACATATGCCACTACACTGACCATTCCAAGAGGCATCAACCAGTTGAGCCCTTTCATCCTTTCACCCCCACTTATTCTGTTTATTACTATTTAAGCAGCCAACCGCCATCGATTGGGACGACTGCCCCATGGATATAACTCGCTTGAGGCGTCGCAAGAAACAACGTTAATTCTGCCACTTCTTCTGGTTGCGCCCAACGTTTGACAGGTGTCTCTTCTGCCACCCATTTTGCCATCTCTCCATCGCCTGCAAAATCAGCCGCATTCATTGGTGTTTGGATAGCTCCTGGTGCGATGGCTTTTACGCGGATCCCTTGAGCCGCATAATCAAGAGCTAATTGTTTCGTAAACCCGATGATTGCATGCTTCGCACTCGTATAGGCGATTCCGCCACCACCAGCTACCATACCTGCAATCGAGGCCATGTTGATAATCGTACCTGTTTGCTTTTCTAACATATCCGGCAATACTTGTTTTGTTAGTCGAAACAAGCTTTTCACGTTGACCTCATAGATTCGATCCCAAAGTGTTTCTTCTGTTTCTAACAAAGGCTTGTAATCATCAAGAATCCCTGCGGTGTTCAACAAAATAGTAATGGTCCCGACTGTTTCACGGCAAGTCATGACCGCTTTTTCAATCACTTCTTTTTGCGAAATGTCACCGATAAATGGAACAAAATGCTCAGGGTATTTTGTAGCTAGTTCTTCCATACGTCCTAATTTCAAATCCACTCCAAACACGACCGCTTGTTGGTTTAAAAAAGCTTCTGCTTGCGCAGCACCGATTCCTTGAGCTGCGCCTGTCACAAAGACGACTTGATTCGCTAAATCAGGATAATGATTGGTCATTCAACGATCATCCAATCTTCTGCTAGAATGTCACAAACGGTTGGCGCGAAGCTTGAAAATCCTTCATCACTTGTTTTGATCAGAAAATATGGCGTAACTGGACACCCATCAAATTCATCGCCTGATACAAGAACTACATATAATTCAAATCCGCTCCAGCCTTTTCGAATGACTTTCGCACCTGTTTTCAACTTGGGTAATACTTCTTCAAATGTCATGTTTTTTTTCTCGCTTTCTTTATTTGGATTTCTTTGATTTTATCAAATAATCGGATATAATCCGAGAGTTCAAGGTCAGCGGTCACGATAAAGTAATCTAAGTCCGCCCAAGGTTTGCGATGGACCTTACTTGTAGACAGTAACAGATCAACCTCTTTTCCCCGATAATCCGCTGGCAAAAACGACAACTGGTACTCTTCTTTGAAGAATTGTCTTAGTTTTTCTTTTAGTAATTCTTCTTCAAAAAGAGGGAAATCCGTCATCAATAAAATAGTGACCTTGGGCAATTGTCGATTGAACGCACGCATTGTTTTTAACACAGTTAAATATCTTCGCATTAAAAATGTCTCGTTTTCATAGACCCACTCGTCTGAATGTTGCTTTTCTTTGTTGAAAAAATTCCGCAACCACTGTTTCAACGACTCATTTTCAATCACTAAATGCCTACTAAAATCGTTACCGTTCTCATCAATCATTTCTTTCGCTTGAGGGAATAAATAAGCAAATAGGTGACTACTGAATAAATAGTTCTCTGCTTCTTTTGTAAATGGTTCTTCTTCTAGTTTTTGCTCTTGATAATACGTACTTACCGCCTTTTTTGCTTCTATTAAAGCTGTAAAAGGAGGCGTTTGTTGTTGTTGATGAAAAGTGAAGAACTGCTGACGGATCATTGGTGCTTGATAATATTCTTCCCGAGTCATCAATACGAGAAATAGCGCCCCTAATTCTTCTTTCGCTTGAAAATAGTTGGGTAAGAAAGGCTCCATCCATTGACAGAACGCTTTAAATAGTGGATTTTCTTCAATCAAATCACGCTTTTTCTTATTCAAAACCACATAATGTTTTTGGGATTTGCGTAAGAAAAACGCTCCTAACATATACTCTAATCGCCGCTTTTTGATTTCATGCAAACGCACATCAAAAAACAGTAAAATTTGTTCAGCGATTTGCTTCACATCTTCTTGCGGAATCGTTTCAAAAGGCCAAACTTTTCCACGAAACAATTGCCAAAAAGTCATATGTAGATATAGTCGAATGATTTCTTCTTCCCCGCATGCGATATAGCTTCCCCTTTTTAGTTGGATGCCATATCCAGAAAACTGTTCTTTCCATTCATTGATTTTCCGATGAACAGTTGACTCACTGATATAATGCTTTTGGGCAAATTGATAGAGCGTGTGGAATTCTTCAAAAAAAATGTCGTGCAACAGCTGATACTTTAGCGTACTTTGCACGAGATAAATCAAAAAGCGTTCACGTTCAATGGGATCCAATGAAGGATAAAAATGATAACCTGAGCGATTATTCTTTGTAAATAAATCTTGATTTTTCCCACTGAATCTATGATAGTTTTTGCTCAATTCATTTAAATATTTGGACACACTTCGCGCGTCTAACTGAAGTTTTTGCGCAAGTTGAACAGCTGTATGCCCTGCTTGATCTTCAAAGCTTTCGAGCAAGAGCACTTTGTAATATAAGTCTTTGTCAAAACGTTTTAAGTACTCAGAAGACAAATACAACAACTTCACCCCTTGATCGTATTTCCTTCATTGTAGCATATAATCGTTGTCTAAACATCCAAACAGATGCACTACCAAAGGAAGGAAGCAATTAAGGATAGTTCTGCCTTTGATTGGTTCCATACATTTTCTTTTCCATTGGCATATCGATATTTTTCTGAAATTTTTCAAAAAATGCAGATCACAACCGACACTATTTGATAAAAATCGATGTTTTTTTTTGATATATTTATAGTTAGGGTTGGTGTTTTGTGTCATAGGGTTTTATCAATGTATCACCTGTTGTTCGGATTTCTTTGCATAAAGAAGTCATTTTTTATTTTGCACTTATCACAACAACAGAAATACACCTCTTACGGAACACTTCACCCACTTGTGTTGCTGTTTCTTTTTTATATTTCAATAAATTGATGGAGGGTATTATGGATTATTCACTTATGACCCGTCTTGCGGCGGAACTACTTGGTACAGCATTATTGATCGTTTTAGGTAATGGTGCTGTTGCAAACGTAGACTTAAAAGGAACAAAAGGATATGGCAGTGACTGGATGCTGATTGCGGTCGGCTATGGTTTTGGGGTTATGATGCCAGCAATGATTTTTGGTGGAATCAGCGGAAATCATATCAATCCGGCATTTACGATTGCTTTAGCATCTAATGGGTTATTCCCTTGGGCAGAAGTCGTACCTTATATCGTCGCTCAACTACTTGGAGCGGCTCTTGGCCAATTGATCGTTGTCGCTTGTTACAAACCTTATTACGATCAAACAGAAGACGTGAATCATGTATTAGGTACTTTCTCTACGATCAACAGCGTTGGTTCTAAATTCAACGGTTTCGTCAATGAGTTCTTCGGTTCATTCGTTTTATTCTTTGGCGCATTAGGTATCACAAAAGCACCATTTTTCCAAGATAACTTAGGAACAGCTCATTTGGCTCTTGGTTTCTTAGTTTGGACATTGGTCGCTTCACTAGGTGGCCCTACTGGTCCTGGATTGAACCCCGCTCGTGACTTTGCGCCACGTTTGGTTCATGCGTTGTTACCATTGAAACATAAAGGTTCTTCACAATGGGGTTACGCTTGGGTACCAGTTGTCGCACCGATTTGTGCCGGTATCGTAGCAGTCTTTCTCTACAAAGCATTATTTATGGCATAAAATGAATGCGTACTGTAAAAACGGAAATCTTTGGAAGCAATTCCTTAGATTTCCGTTTTTTGTTGATTTCAAGCTTAAAAACCACTCTTGCAACTGCCAGTTGACAGAACGCAACAGGTAGATAGTAGGATTGGCAGAATAAGGTAGCTGAGATCAACGATGAATGGGATGACTGATGAAGTAAAACCAAAAATACATAAAAGCCCCCAGTGTCAGTTTCGATGACACTTAGGGGGCTTCACATTTTCAGTAAGCAATCACTGTTAACGCTTGTTCAAACTCTTGTTTTAAATGTTGCAATTGATACTCCTTAAATTCTGGACGATGGGTGCGCAATAATACACGCAATTTCATTGGGTTGTAGCGATCAATCAATTGGTATTCGTTGATAAAATCCCGCGTCAATTGCCATTCGTAATAATAGCCAAAAGGACGACAACTATACGTCGTTCCTTGAAGGGATTTATCCTCAAATCGCCGATGCGTATGGCCAAACACGACTTGTTGAAGATTGTCATATTGATCCAGTAATTGCCCAAATGAAGCTGATCCTAAGAATGCATTAAGTTGGTTCCACCGTTCATAAGGAGCATTTTGATAAACAATGAACTCTTGTTTCGGAACAAAATGCGTCGATAAGATCACATTTAAATTCTTTTTACGCAAAGTATCCAATAAGGATCTTGTCACTTCCAATACTCGTTCATTCACTTCTAGATCCGTGCCTTCTCGTTCGATCAAACGATCATACCAGTATAAACGCTTCATCCGAACGATTTTATTCACGTCTGTTTCTTCTGAAAATTGGTAATCATACCAACCGTTGATACCTAATAATACGGTATCTTCGTTTAGTGGGATATAGCGTTCATTCAAAAAATGCGCATCTGGAAAATGACTGATCATCGCTTCACCAGTGACATCGGCTAACTCATGATTCCCAAAGTGAAAAGTCGTCGGTAGCCGCTCTGCAAAAAATTCAGCGACAGCGACACAGCGATCTACTTTATTGGCAGTATCACCAGCCAAGTGTAGCCGAGTAATCTTTTTTTGTTGTAAGACGTTCCATAAAATCAGTAATTCAGCCTCACCAAATTGATTGATATCGACATGTAAGTCACTGATGATTGCTAAATTCCCCATACGTTTTCCTTCTAAATCTTAAATATTTGATGTAACGATTTGAACATTGTTTTTGATGATTCCTCCAGGACCTTTTAGTTGTAGACTCTTGTAAGTTGGTTCTACCGCTAAAGTTGTCGGATTATCTAAATAAACTAACGCACTTTTCTTGATTTTTATTGGTCCCATTTGAGTATCAACTACTTCAGAATATAAGCTCAAATCTGCTGATGTCTCTTTATTTACAATAATCAGACGAAAAGAAGTATCGATTTGGCAAGTGATTCGGCTATTTGAAAATGGTCCATCTCCGTCTTCTACATCCAGCAATAATTGTTCATTCTCATTCACTTTTCTACGAAGCAGTTCTTCTGCTTCTTTTGATACGATAAATTCCATCTTAATCACCTCAGTTTCAGCTTAATGATTTTTGCATGAAGTTGCAACTAACTTGTTTTTTGTTTACTTTCTAACCACATTTTTTGGGTAATTCCTTTAAGAACCATTGAAATGAGTTCTCCTTTTTCGCGTTTCGCATCAGGGATCACAGCTTCTTCTCTCATCCCTAGCTTATCCATCACTCGACCTGATTTACTATTTTTTATATTATAATAAGCAAAAATCCTTACGAGTCCCATCTTTTCAAAACCAAGATCAATTAGGGCTTTTCCGGCTTCTGGCATGATTCCTTTTCCCCAATACTTTTTATTTAACGCATAACCTAGTTCACCCGTATCATCGCCTTCTTGTATCCGCAAATCGATCGTACCGATCATCTTCCCGTTTTCTTTCCATTCAATGGCATACTTCCCAAGTGGTGCCGTCATAAAAAAATTGGCCACATTGATTTTTGTATCTTCAATTGACTGATGGCGAGGGAAAACGAAGCGACATGTTTCTTCATCATGGGCATATTCAAATATATCCTCTGAATCTTCTAGTGCAACTGGTCTTAAAATTAAACGTTCCGTTTCTATCACACGATTTTCAGCAAATACCAAGTTTCGATTGATCAATAATTCCATGTGCATCCCTACCTTTTCAATTGTTTTAAATTACTTTATCGAAGTTCACGAAAAGAAGCAAGCTAAATCTTAACTTTGTCTTAAAATAACATTTCATACATAAAAAAGCGAAAAAACTTAAACAATCCCTGAAAAAGAATAATTTTTTGTTCACGATTTATTAACAATTTTTCTGTAAAGTTATTTTATCAAGTAAATGAGTACAGGAGGATAAGAAGATGGCAGAGTATATAAAGAGTATTTACTTTATTGAAGAAACACAAAATATTGAAGGTTCATACATCGAAGTGAAAACATTATTCGTTGATGAAGACAAAGAAAAAGCACTGTCGATCTATCATAAATTAGCGAAGAAGAAACCAAATTACTTTGGCTTGATTCTAAGTGAATACAAAATCAAAGCAGAAGAAAGCTATTTTTATCAGCTCTTGAAACGCTGGACAAAACTACCAGCTGACTTTTATCGTCAAGTCAAAATCGTTAATTATCAACCATTAGCTGAAACACACGCTTAAATTTAAGCTTTAAGCTTTCTCTAAGGTTCGCCTTGTATCCTTGAGTCAAATCAAAGGAGGCGATCTTATGTTTCGACAATGGCTTGCTCACTTCTTCCATGACCCAACACCGCGAATCGACCCGTATGAAGTTGATAATGAATTTACCCTGACACTGGATTTTCCTAACGATCAAACAATCACCCATTAAATGAAGTTGTACAGAAATCCTCAGCTCCGAGAAATAAGCGTGTCCCCCGAAAATTGTTCTTCAAATTTTTTGGGGGACACGCTTATTTCTATAGGAGCTACTTCTGATTCACCTTTTATTCAGTTTTAGAGTGTACAAGGGCTCTAATGTCCCAGGTTCATTTTCTTAGTTATTCACTGGAGAGTTATTTTAACGCTTGATTCACGTCTTCAATCATTAAATTCATTGATTCAAGTCCACCACCGCTCAAATACCAGACATCTGGTTGCAATGAAATCACTTGATCATTTTTACCGGCATCTGTTTGCGCCACTAATTCATTCGCAGCGACGTTATCGTTGCTTGTGTCTCCACCAATTGCTTGCGTACGGTCGATCACAAATAAAATTCCAGGATTTTTCTCTAAAACATATTCGTAAGAAACACTTTGACCATGCGTAGATGCTTCGATTTGATCGTCTGCTTGTTTAAAGCCAAATAAATCATGAACTAATCCGAAACGTGAACCTGATCCGTAAGCTGAAAGCTGGCCTTCATTGACTAAAGTGACTAAAGCTGTCTGATCAAGCGCGCTTGCTTTTTCTTTTACTTCAGTGATTTTTTCGTTAAGATCTGCTAATTTTTCATCTGCTTCTGTTTCTTTATCGAAGATTTTTCCTAATGTTGTCACATTTTCTTGCATTGATTCCCAAGGTTTTTCTGAATCCAGCGCCAAGAATAACGTTGGAGCGATCTGGCTCAATTGTTCCTGATAATCTCTTTGACGACCTGAAATAATGATCAAATCTGGTTGCATCTCATTGATTTTTTCCAAATCAGGTTCTTTGATGCCCCCCGCAGATTCAACTTCTTGATATTTTTCTAAGTACGCAGGAAGATTTTTGGTTGCAGCACCTACTACCTTATCTCCCACACCTAACGCATCCAATGTATCTAGAGAGCCATTATCGAATACCACGACTTTCTCAGGGTTTTGTTGCACTTCGACAGATTCACCATTACTATCTTTGACTGTTAACTTGGAATCTGTTGCTACGGCGCTTGATGCTGTTGTTTCACTCGTTTGTGCTTCGTTATTTCCACATGCAGCTAATCCTAATGATGCCATGACTAAAAATCCTAAAACTATTTTCTTCATTTTGACGCTCCTTCATATTTTTTTAGAAATAAAGACAAAATCTGCGTCCTTCGATTTCACAGATTCGAATGTCCATTTCGTATAATTGATCTAAAACCTCTTTTTTGATGATATCGTTTGTTTTGCCTTGCCTAAATAATTTCCCTTGTTTCATTGCAATGATCTCATCGGCATAACTCGCCGCAAAATTGATATCGTGTAACACAATGATGATGGTTTTTCCTAATTCCTGTACAAGGCGCTTTAAAATTTGCATGATTTGTACTGCAAAATTCATATCTAAATTATTGAGTGGTTCATCCAATAGAATATAATCTGTATCTTGTGCAAGAACCATCGCAATATACGCTCGTTGTAGTTGTCCTCCAGAAAGTGTGTCGATCGTTTGGTCTTTCATCGTTTCTAACCCTAGATGTTGGAGTGATTCTCCAATGATTTCATGGTCTTTTGTAGTCAGCTTTCCTTTTGAATAAGGAAAACGTCCAAATGACACAAGTTCTTCGACCGTGATTTTCATACTGATCTCATTTGATTGTTTTAAAATCGCTAGCTTTTTTGCCATTTCTTTTGACTTCCAAGCTTTTACTTCGTTGTGATCCAAGTAGATCTCACCGGCATCTTTAGGAATCAAACGACTGATCATGGATAGAACCGTTGATTTACCAGCACCATTAGGACCGATAAAGGCAGTCAATTGTTGATCCGAGATTTCTAATTGCAAGGAATCAATGACTGTTTTTCCTTGGTAACGTTTATCGACCATCTTTAAATTGATCATCTTAGTTCCTTCCTTTCTCGAATCAATTTCGTGATAAAATAAATCCCGCCAGTAAACTCGACAACGACACTGACCGTCGTATTCCACCCAAACACTTGCTCAACGATCAATTGGCCACCGGTCAAAAATAAGAACGCAATCAAAAAACTGCCGACTAACAAAACACCATGTCTGTACGTCGCAAACAAGCGATAACTGACATTTGCGACAATAAACCCTAGAAAAGTGATTGGTCCAACTAAAGCAGTTGCTGTACCGGTCAACAAACTGACACAACAAAGAATCGCAAACTGAAAACGTTCGGTCTCGATCCCCAGATTTGTTGCTTGATCCTTTCCTAGATGAAAGACATCCAGATAATGCCTTTTGTAGAAAAGAAACAACCAACAACAGCCAATCAATAGTGCAGCAGGGATGAGATAGCCTGTCTGGACATTTCCAAAGCTAGCAAATAATTTCCCCTGCAACAAATCATATTCATTTGGGTCCATCACTACTTGTAAAAATGTACTGATGCTATTGAACAGTGTGCCTAGGATCATGCCTGTCATCAACAATAAGAACAAGTTAGGTTGTTCCTTTCGTAACAAAAAGAAAAACAGTAACTGGCTTAAACCCACCATCAATGCTACGTTGATCAAGAAAAAGCTTGTACCTGTTTGCTGGAGCATCGTCACGCCACCGATCAAGAAAAACAGGACCGTTTGAACAAGGACATAGAGCGAATCCAGCCCTAATACAGAGGGGGTCAAAAATTGATTTTGAGTGATGGTTTGAAAACTGACCGTCGCACTACTTGTAGCGAGTGCGACTAAAATGAATGCCATGATTTTCTTACTCCGCAACGCCCAAGCAAACGACCAGTTGCCATACGTATTGATCGTCAAATAGCCAATCGACACGCCAATCACGAGTAGCACTAAAAGTAAAAATAGACTAGTTATTTTCTTACCCATGCTTGCGCCCCCTTACTAACAAGTAAAGGAAAATCACGCCACCGATGATCCCCACGATCACACTGACTGGAATCTCATAAGGAAAAATCACAAGACGCGCAATCATATCACAAATCAGCAAAAACATACTTCCAAAAATCGCTGTGATACCCAATGTTTTATGTACTTGATCCCCATAAAGCTTTGCGGTGATATTCGGAATGATCACACCTAGAAAAGGAATGGTACCAACCATGATCAATGTAATCGCACTGGCTAAAGAAACGAGGCCGATCCCAAATAATTGCATGTTGCGATAATTCATCCCTAAATTCACTGCAAAAGATTCCCCTAATCCTACGATCGTAAATTGATACGCAAAAAAAGCTAAAATAAGTAATAACGGAATCGTGACATATAACAACTCATAATTTCCCCGCATGACTGTGGCGAAATTGCCTTGCAGCCAAGATGACATGTTTTGCACTAGTTGAAACTGATACGCAAAAAACGTCGCAACAGATCCAATAATATTTCCTAACATCACGCCGATCAAAGGTAACATCAACTGATTTTTTTGTGGGAAAAATCGTGAAAAAGATAAAAATAAAAGTGTACCGGCAAAAGCAAATAAAAAAGCAGTTGCTGAACGAAGCCAAAGAGAGGCATTCGGTAAAAAGAGCATCACCATTAAGATACCCAATCTGGCACTATCCATCGTCCCTGCTGTTGTTGGTGATACAAACTTGTTTTGAGTCAAATGCTGCATGATCAAGCCACAAATACTGCTCGTTGCGCCAACAAGTAATAGACAAATCGTCCGAGGAAAACGCGTCGCCAATAACAATTGCATACTCTGACCTTCAAATCGAATAATATCCATTAGTTCGACACGTGACACACCAATAAACAGCGAACATATACTTAAAATAACTAACAAAACAATCAAGCGACCCACGCGCATTTTACTCTACCTCACTAACTGAGAATGATTCTCATTCTTATTCTAAGTGAAGTGTTGAACAAAAGCAACCGTTTTTTTAGTAAAACAAGAAGAAACACTTTAAATTCGGGAGCACGCAAGGATGAACCTTGCTATGTTATAATGACTTAAAAGAACAAAAGGAGGTAAATTGGATGGCATCAGATGAATTAAAAAATCATTTGGACAAAGGAATGTATGGCACGCCTTTGGTCAACCCAGAAGAGCAGCATAAATACCTAGGTACCTTCCGTGAACGTTGCTATCTTAGTATGACCGTTGCTGAAATGAATGACCCGACAAACAAAGCAAAGTTTCTAGAAGAACTAGAGAAACGACCAGAAGCATTTATTCTGATAAATGGGACCCTGCCCCTCGATATCCAGAATCAATACATCCAATTGGCAACGAAAAATCAAACGAAATTCACTGTTGTAAACGATTATGTTTCTGAAGATCCGGAAAGTATTGGTCTTTTGATTGCAACCAAAGAAGCAGTGAATGAACCCGTTATTGACGTAGAAGAAAAATATCCAACGAAACAAGAAGAAGAAGAACCAAAGAAAAAAAGCTTTTGGGACCGATTATTCAAATAATTGCTAAAAGATCAATCGATTCTTGGAGTTTCTAATCAAAACTTGTCAGAATCCAGAAGTCGATTCGCCAGAATAAAAGAATCATCCACAAACTAGATAGGTCTAGTGATGTGGATGATTTTTTTATTCTATGGGTTCACGATTTATTTAGTCTCTTTTGGTGTCTTGATCACTTCAGGATACAACAATTCCAACACGTTCATCGTCAGTCTTCTGCCTTTTCCAGCAAATGGATAGACGTGCATGTGCATTGCTGGGTTGAAGTTGGCTTCGATGATGCCATAGGCTTGATCATCTGTTTGAGGATCAATATCTTTATCTGGAATGATCAGGTCGATCCCGCTGATTTTTGCGCCTAAGGCTTCTACCGCTTGTTGTGCAATTTGCTTATATGCTTCGGAAAATTCATCCGTCACGTCAATTGAATCCCCACCTGTACTGATATTGGAATTTTCGCGTAAGTACACGACTTGATCTTTTGCAGGAACAGAATGGATCGTTAATCCTTGTTCTTTTAACATCAACTGTTCGAGTTCGCCTAACTGGATCAATTCCAATGGTGCTCGATGGTGACTTCCTCTTAATGGATCTAGATTTTTTTCAGCAACAAGCTCTTCTACTGTTCGTTTTCCATCACCCACAACATTTGCAGGGACACGAAGTAAGATGGCTTTTACTTGGCCGTCAATGACAAAGAAACGATATTCTGTTCCTGGCATAAATGCTTCAACCAGTACAGAAGTATCTTCACGAAAAGCGATTGCTAAACCAGCCTGGTAATCCTCTAAAGAAGCTCCTTCTTTAAAGATCGTGATCCCTAATCCATAATTTGTCGATTTCGGTTTAATGACAAAAGCTTGCTCTGCAAACCGTGGATAAGCAGTTAAGGCTTCTTCGATCGAATCGAATTCGGCTCCTTCAGGTACACGGAAACCGGCTTCCTTTAAAACTTTTTTAGTCACTGTTTTATTTTCCATGATCAATGGGACGATGTAGCTATCTTTACTTGTCATATTGGCATTTTTCACATATTCAATATGATCTTGGTGTTGCAAGCGTAGAAACTGGTCCGATTCATCTAATACTTTCACTTGGATGCCTTTTTGGATCGCATCAAACATCAAGATTTGTGTCGACAGCTCCATTTCACGAAATCCTGCTAATTGATAGGATCGTTCATGGCTTTCTTCTTCATACTGTTTTCCTAAAGCATAGGCAAACGCATGTTGACTTGTTTGTTGCGCTTGTTGATAAATCTTCCCTGCCAGTGTTTCAGCTGGATGATCAAATTGTTCGATCATTTCATCGATCATTGTTAGGCGTTCAGTTTGTCCTAAAGCCACAAGCATCTCTTTCATCCCTTGAAGAAGACGGATACCTTCATCATAAAAAGCAGTTTGAGTCACGGGATTTTCTAGCGATACGTGTTCATTTAGCTGTTCACCTTCGTCGACCCAGCGATCAACTGCTACATCGTGTTCGGTCCATAGCATATACAATAAGAACGATTGTAAAAATTGCACTTGTTCTTGACTGATACCGACACGTGCATAGGGGTTTAAATCAATATTTCTCAACTCGATATAGCGGATACCCGATTTCGCCAAATCAGCTACTCGTTTTCCACCACGGAAACGGATTGGTGCATAAAATTCTTTTTCTTCAGATAATTTACCTTCTTCGACCATTCGTTCAATATCAGACAAATATTGTTGCAGAGAAGCATAAGATACTTTGACATTCGGATGGTTTGTATAACCATAGGAACTATTGCGAATACTGCGCACAGGTTCTACTGGTGCCGGTTTGTCAACGAAATAGTGGTCTTCACTTAGAGGGGATGCTCCGAATAAATAAGTGATCAACCAACGATAGCGCAAGAAATTCTGAGCTGTTTTGAAATACAATTCTGTTTTAAATGCAGCAAAATCAGTGAATTCTGCCTGTTGCGCAAATAATGCTTGCAGGAGATCATCACCAAATTCAAAGTTAAAATGGATCCCGCTGACCATTTGCTTGCGTTTGCCATATTCTTTTGCCAAATAACGACGATACAAGACATCTTCGAAATTAGAAAGCTTTGCGATCATGATATCTTCGTCTTTTTCAGGTAAAGCAGGAGGCATACTTAATGGCCAGATCATTTCATCATCTGCCATCGAGCGTGAAGCGACGTCATAGATTGCTTCTAAATAATTAAAAAGTTCGTTGATAGAATCCGTTACCGGAGTAATCAATTCGACTTGAGTTTCACTAAAATCTGTCTGGATGTATGGATGATACGTACGATCCCCAAAAATCTCAGGATGATTCGTTGTTGCCAGCTCTCCAGAGAAGTTCACACGTTGGCCTTCACGTTCAATCCCAAAGCGGGCTTGACTAATAAACGGCAGTGAACGAGGATGCAGTAATAATTCTTTATAGTTCATGGTTAAATGTCCTCCAATTCATATGTCTCATTATAGTAAAAACCGCCAAGAAAAAGAATGAAATTGTTTGAAAATGAGAAAAAAGGGGTGTTTTTTTTATAAATCACCTAAGTTTACAAAAAAAAGACTTGGAATGAATTAAAAAAGAGCTTGAAACAAAAGGAAACTCTCAAAAAACAAGCAGGAAACCACGAAAATCAGATAAATAATATTCATGGAATCTCTCTTTTTTTTGAGATGGCTCACTTCTGTTCCAAACTCTTTCGCTAAATGCACACTTATCTATTCTTCTTTCAATAGACCTTTGAATAAGCCAATCACAAAATCATTTGGATCGAAGGCTTCTAGATCATCGATCCCTTCGCCTAGACCAACTAATTTCACCGGCAAGTGCAGTTCATTACGAATGGCTAAGACGATCCCACCTTTGGCTGTACCGTCTAATTTCGTTAAAACTAACCCCGTTACATCTGTCGTTTCTTTGAACTGTTTCGCTTGGACCATGGCATTTTGCCCCGTCGTCGCATCTAACACGAGTAAGATTTCATGTGGTGCTTCCGGTAACTCTCGTTGGATCACTCGCTTGATTTTTTCTAATTCGTTCATCAAATTGACTTTGTTTTGCAGACGTCCAGCTGTATCGACGAGTAAGATATCCGCTTGCTGTTCTTTGGCTTTTTCAATGGCATCGTACACGACTGCTGCAGGATCGCCACCGGCATTTCCTCTAACTACTTCGACTTCCGCACGTTCGCCCCAAACAACTAATTGGTCGATCGCCCCCGCACGAAATGTATCTGCTGCCGCTAACAATACCTTTTTGCCTTCTGTTTTGTATTGATGCGCTAGTTTTCCGATACTTGTGGTTTTTCCTACACCATTTACACCAACAAAGAGGATCACTGTTAAACCTTCTTCTTGGAGATTCAACGTGTTGACTTCATCGATTCCTTCTTGCTCATAAAGCTCCACTAATTTTTCAATGATTGCATTTTGGATCTCTGCCGGTTTCTTGGCGTTTCTTAGCTTCACTTCTTGGCGTAAGGCTTCAGTGATCTTGATCGCTGTTTCAAATCCGACGTCCGCACCGATCAATGTTTCTTCCAACTCTTCGAAGAAATCTTCATCGACTGTACGGAAGTTTGCAAACAGCTCATTCATTCGTTCACCGAATGTTTTACGGGTCTTTTCTAGACCCTTGTCATATTTCTCTTGTACTTCAACTTCTTCTGGTGCTTCTTCACCAGTAAAGGCTCGTTTGATCTTATCAAAAAATCCCATATTATACCTCCTTTACTTTAAAACAAATTGTTTGATTGCTTGAGCTACCCCATGTTCGATATTACTTGCCGTAACATGATCAGCCGCTTCTTTGACAAAAGGTACCGCATTTTCCATCGCAACACCCAACCCTGCGTATTCGATCATCGGTAGATCATTTTCTTCATCTCCGATTGCCATGATCTCACTACGTTCAAGACCTAAATCTTTTGCCAGTAAAGAAATACCATACGCCTTAGTCACACCTTTTGGCATAAACTCTAATAAAACGTTGCGCGTTTTGATCACTTCATACGAATCATAATAAGCGCTTGGGATTTCCTTGATTTTTGTATCTAGTTCGTCTTGCTCATAGGCAATGACTGCTTTATTCAACACAAACTCATCCGTGATATCAGCTAGTTCTGCTGGTTGGAATTGCAATAAGTTGTTTAAAACATTGTACAATGATTGTTTTCTGGGCGCACTCGGTAATTGCAAAACGACATTATCCGACAAAACGTCCAATGGCAAGTCTAGCTCTTGGCTCAACGCATAAAGTCGGTGGATATCCGAAACAGCCATCGCTTTTTTCTCGATGATTTCACCTGTATCGTTCTTTTGGACTAAGCCACCATTGAAGGTAATGCTATAATCGCCTTCTTCTACTAAGCCTAGTTCTTGTAAATAATGGGCCATCGCAGCTAATGGGCGCCCCGTACATAAGACGATTTTTACGCCTTGGGCTTTTGCTTTAGTCAACGCCTCTTTATTCTCAGGCGAGATTTTCTTTTCTTCATTCAATAATGTTCCATCTAAATCGATAGCGATTAATTTGATCATTTTGTCCCCTACACTTTCGTTTCGCTCATTCTTCCTTCTTCATTGATATCTTCCATGCGGACAGAGACGATTTTTGAAACCCCAGACTCTTGCATCGTCACACCATACAAGACATTCGCAGCGACCATCGTCCCTTTACGATGGGTGACCACAATAAACTGTGTATCATCTTGAAACTCGCTGAGGTAACGACCAAAGCGTTTGACATTGGCTTCATCTAACGCTGCCTCGACCTCATCCAAAATACAAAACGGTACTGGACAAACGCGAATGATTGAAAAGAGCAAGGCAATCGCAGTCAAGGCACGTTCGCCTCCAGAAAGCAGGCTTAAACTTTGTAGTTTTTTCCCTGGTGGCTGTACTTCGATCTCAATCCCTGTCTGCAACAAATCAGTCGGATCGGTCAATACAAGCTCTGCGCGTCCTCCACCAAACATATTTGGAAAAACGATTTTGAATTCTTGGCGAATCGCTTCAAACACTTCTTTAAAGCGAGTCCGTACCTCATCGTCCATTTCATCCATCGTTTCGAACAATTGGTCTTTCGCTGATAATAAATCATCACGTTGTGCAGCCAGGAAAGTATGGCGTTCATTGACTTGTTCGTACTGTTCGATCGCATTAAGATTCACCGGTCCTAAACGATCGATTTGTTGTTTCAACGAAGCAACTTCTACTCGGCTATTTGCTACATCCGTCGTTTCTTCATAAGCTTCACAAGCTTTTTCATAATTCATCTGGTACTCAGTTTGCAAGTAATTCAAATGATTGTCCAAAATCATTTCCGCACGATTCTTTTGTACCTCTAATTGTGATTGCTCTGTTAAAAGCCCTTTTTGCTTGCGGTTTTCAGCTAACAGTTCGGTATCTAGTGCATCGATTGCTGTTTGCATTTCTTCACGTGTCACTTTTGCTTCTTCCAGAGAAGCTTTTAGGCGATCTCTTTCTGCGGCTAGGTCAGTGATTCGTTGATCTAAACTCTCTTCTGTCAGTTCATGATCAGAAAAATCCGCAGTTAATGCGTGTAGTTGCTGTTCCAATCCTTCTTGTTTGGCTAATGCTTCATTTTTTTGTACGCGTGCGCCACGTAATTGGATCTGCAAGTGATTGTATTGTTCTTTCAACACTGCTAGTGACGCTTGTTCTTGCGCTTGTTTTTCTTGGATCTGCGCACGGCGTTCTTCCATTTTGTCACTTTCTTGACTCAATGAACTGATTTCAGTGTCGATTTCTTGGCGTTGTACTTCGAGTTCTTGCTGTTTGGTCAAAAGCTCTTTTTGTTGTTTTTGGTAGTTCTCCATGAATTGTTGCAGTTCTCGTGTTTCATAGCTTGAGATTTGTTGCTCTTTCTCAAAACGAGTCAGTTCGTTGGCTACATTTTGCCGTTGATTGGCTACTTCTTGTTCTTCAAAGCGTAACTGTTCGCCTTGTGTCCGTAGGCGTTCTTGTTCTTCTGCTAAAACCGTTACTTCTTGTTGTAATGCTTGGACTTTCTTTTCTTGACTCTGCAATTCCTGATCTGCTTGTTGGAACTCACTCGTCAATTGTTTTAATTCTTGATTTTGTGCAAACAAACTTCCTTGGTTGCCTCGCTTAGTCGCTCCACCAGTCATTGAACCACCGGCATTCATGACGTCGCCTTCTAATGAGACAACACGATACTGGTAACGAATCTGTTGGGCGATTGCATTGGCACTTGCTAAATCTTTCGCTAAGAGAATCGTCCCTAATAAATTATGAACGATGGTTTGGATCTGTTCGGGATAAGTCACTTGTTCGCTCGCGATCCCGATAAACCCTTCAACTGTTTGCGCTTGAGCAAATATATGCGCGGGTAGTTGGCGAGGTTTGATTGTCGTCAGTGGTAGAAACGTTGCTCGGCCACCTTTTTGCTGTTTCAAATAAGTGATCGCTTGACGTGCGTCACTTTCATTTTCAACAATGACATGTTGCGCTGACCCACCTAAAGCTGTTTCGATGGCTAATGTATAATCAGCTGGAACATCGATCAACTCAGCAACTGCACCAACGATCCCAGAAAGCCGTTGTTTTTGTTGTAAGATCAACCGAACACCTTGATAGAACCCAAAATAATTTTCTTGGATTTCTTGCAGACTTTTTTGACGTGCCCGTAATTGTTGGACTTGATTCATCAGTTGATACATTTTCGGCTGTTCTTTAGCTAACAGATCTTGCGCTTTTTTCCCTTTGGTTTGGACATCTTCAAGTGAAGCTTTGACCTCATTCAATGCGTGCTGTAGTTTTTCATGTCGCTTCGTCAGCTCGATTTGTTTGGCGGACATTTCTGCTACATTGGCTTCCACTTCTGATTGTTTGGCTAATGTTTGTTGGCTTTTAGAAGTTTCTTGGATATATTGACGCTCCAAATATTTCAATTCATTGCCGACAGTCGCTTGTTCTTGCATCAAATCGACATACTGATCGCGTAGTTCTGCCAATAGTTCTTTCGTTGATTTTTGGTATTTCTCCAACTCTTGTTGCGTACTCATCAGTGCTTTTTCAGCTTGTTGGATTTCTGCTTCTTTTTGACTTACTTCTTGTGTCAATGTCACTTGTAAGTCTTCAAAGTGAGCCACTTTTTCTTGCACTTCAGCTAGAGAAGCTTGGTATTCTTTTGAGCTTTTTTGGGTATGCTTCGTTCGCTCAAGTAAAACTTCTTTTTGTCCTTCGGTTTGCTTCAATTTTTCTGACAAGGCTAACAAGGTTTGTTGATTTTTTTCGATCATGCGATCGGCTTGATTGTTTTGTTTGCGTTTGTCTGCTAATAATTGTTCTTTCGTTTGGATCTGTGTCGTTAATGACGTCAACGATTGATTGAACTGATCCAATTGTACTTGTCGTTCATCCCACTCTTTTTTTGCAGCCTTGATTTCCGCAATCATTAAGGAGATATCTGTCTTTGTCAATGTTTCTTTTAATCGTAAAAACTCCTTAGCTGCCTCACTCTGGGCGGCCAAAGGAGTTAATTGCTCTTCAAGTTCATGGATGATATCTTGGACACGGCTTAGATTATCCTCTGTTTCAAAAAGCTTTTGCTCCGCTTTCTTCTTGCGTTGTTTATATTTCAAGACTCCTGCTGCTTCTTCAAAGATCCCACGTCGATCTTCGGGTTTACTACTAAAAATCGCTTCGACTTTCCCTTGAGAGATGATCGAAAAAGATTCTTTACCCAAACCAGAATCCATGAATAATTCTTGGATGTCTTTCAAACGACAAGGCTGTTTATTGATAAAAAATTCACTTTCACCTGTTCGACGGTAACGACGTGTGACACTGATCTCACTGTATTCTAGTGGTAAGTAATGATCTGAGTTGTCTAATACGACGGTTACTTCAGCGACATTCAATTGTTTGCGAGAATCAGAACCGGCAAAAATAATATCCGGCATTTTCCCACCACGAAGGCTTTTCGCAGACTGTTCTCCTAGCACCCAACGGATGGCCTCGGTAATATTGCTTTTCCCACTACCGTTTGGTCCAACGACCGCTGTGACGCTATTTTCAAACTCAATGATTGTTTTGTCTGCAAACGATTTAAAGCCGGCTATTTCAATGCGTTTTAAATACACGAAGTCTTTCCCTCACTTACTTAGTGCTGCCAAAGCATTCTCAGCAGCAGCTTGTTCTGCTAATTTTTTCGATTTTCCTTGTCCAGTCCCAATCAACCGATCATCAACGTATACTTCGATCCAAAAAATACGTTCGTGTGCTGGCCCTTCTTCGTTGATCAAACGATATTCGATCAATACATCTCCTGCTTTTTGCAATACTTCTTGTAATTTTGTTTTGTGATCCATCTCATGGGAAAAAGCACCTGCACGAACCTTCGGAAAAATCACTGTTTCAATAAACGCGTGTGCTGCGTCAAACCCTTGATCAAGGTACAATGCTCCTAAAAAGGCTTCAAACAAATCACAAAGAAGTGCTGGACGTGTGCGTCCACCAGAGTTCTCCTCACCTTTTCCTAACAGGATATACTGATCAAAATGACATTCCTTGGCAAATTTGGATAAACTATCTTCACGTACGATAGCTGCACGAGTTTTGGTCAATTTTCCTTCTGGAATATCTGGATACAAACGATACAGATATTCTGAAACCATCAACTCTAATACAGCATCTCCTAAAAACTCAAGACGTTCGTTGTCCGACAGTTGCAAATTGCGATGCTCATTCACATAGGATGAATGGGTAAAAGCTTGTTCAAGCAAGTTTAAATCGTGAAAAACGATGCTATACTTCTCTTTCAATTCTTTTGTTAGCTGATTGTCCATTTCCCACATTCCTTTATGGCTATTTTTTCAATACTTCCTTATTATACTGGTTTTTTATAAAATATGAAATGGTTGAGACAAAAGGTATGAAAAGCTTTATAAACCATGTTGGAAAATCTTATTAATAAAAAAACACTACGAATAAAAGATAAGAAATTTGATGAAACATATCTTACCGTCTATTCGTAGTTCAGTTACACCTATCACAACTTTTGCTTGATCAATAGTTGATTCATATCAACTCGCCCACCTAACTGTTCTGCCAAATCTAAGTCATGGGTGACTAAGACGATCGTCACTCCTTGTTTATTCAATTCTTTCAATGCATCGATCACGAGTTGGCGATTTCCTCTATCTAAAGAGGCAGTAGGTTCATCCGCAAAAACAATCTTAGGCCTTTGTAAAAATAAACGAGCTAATGCGACGCGCTGTTGTTCGCCACCGCTTAGACGAAATACTTTTTGATGCAATAAATCTTCCATTTGAAACTTACGAAGCGCAGCAATCATTTTCTCCTCTTCGTTTACTACTAATCGTAAATTTTGCTTGACCGTTTCATTATCGATCAATGCAAAGTTTTGAAATAAAAACCCTGCATATTCACGAAAAAAGCGTTTTTTACTTTTGTGATGGAGTAATTGATTGTCGAACCATATTTCACCAGAATCAATTGATTCAAGTTGTCCTAAGCAGTTTAGTAACGTCGTTTTCCCAACACCACTACTTCCTGTGATCACAGTTATCGAACCAGTCGCTAACTGTAAAGAGACATTTTCAAAAATCACTTTTCCCTTATACTTTTTACTGATTTTTTTTGCTTCAATCATATTTGATCACCTCCAGACGTTTCCTTTTTTCTGAGAAATACGTAGCGAATAGAAGGACACACGATTCAAATAGTAGTAATAAAATTAAAATTTGCCACCAAGCATGATGGATAAATGATAGGATCAACGCGACAACCCCAGAAATACCTAATACTTTCATGTAATACTTATGATGCCTTTGGAGTAGTGTCCAACCCGTAATATATTTGAGAAATAGTTTTTTCTTATTCATTTCTACATACACCAAACTCAAATAGATTTGGACGAACACAAAACCAATAAGGATCAGGAACAGAATGCTTACGGTTGTATAATACTCACGTCTCACACTCACAAGTGCTTGATTGATGCTATCCTTTACAGCAATCAATCCATAAAAATCATGTTCCATATGATTCTCTTCAATAAATTCTTGAACAAGTTGAGGATCTCGAAATAAATAAGTGCCATTTGAGATATCCTGGAGCCATATTTCGATATTCGGTTGGATCAATGGCAGTGACATGGAGACGATAATTGGATTAGAAGAAAAAATTTTTTCGTAGGGTTGGAAATTATAGTTAAAAAGGACCTGATTTGCTTGCGTATAAAGAATTTTTAACTCGCCTTCGTATGCTTTCGTTTCGTACTCAAAAGAATTTTGATAAAAATCAAGTTCAGCTTCGGCTTCTGGAATGATCATTTCTGTATACATTCGCTTATTTTCAGGAATAAGCAGATAGAAAAAAGAATCATCTAATGCGTCAATCGATTGACCATTCGCATCCTTGATAGCCAATTCTTTAATAGCCTGATGGTTACTTAACCAAAAAGCATCATTTTGAATATAACTTAGTGTCGGACTATTGTGGCCAAGTTCATTGTCCCGTAGAAAAATACCACCTGCTTGCTCTGATTGTTCTAACAAAGGAAGTAGCCGTGAATTGATTGACACTTGTTCTTTCTGTCGCACCTCTTTGCCTTTTGCCAAATCTACAAGTAAACTCGTGTCTCTACTAAATCCCAAGTGATAATAGTCAGGAACTCTTGTCCATTGGGAGAGCTGTCGTTCAAGCTCACGTGTCTCCATTACTTTATTTGATAACGTACTGGCTTGCACAGTGACAAATGTGAAGATAACGATCTTTAATAAAATATTCAAACGAAATAATAATCGGTAAGGTTTCCTTCCTTTTATCTTATCTGAAATCGTACCAAACGAAAATATCACCCAACTCGTAAATAATTGAAGCACCCAAATCATTAAAAGGCCCCAGAAAAAAATAGGTAGATAAAGAAACTGCAATTGTGGGAATCCCCAAGAAAAAGCAACAATTATGAAGGTGTAAATCGCACTATCAATGAAACTATCCTTGATTGAACCCTTTAACCAACGACGCCCTAGCATCTCAAGGATACCGATTTTCTTACGCAGAGAAGCTTTATAAAACAATAAATCTAAGATCACAAAGACAAATAAAATCAAAAATAGTTGGCCAATACTCATTAATAATCCCGCAGTCAACAAATAGAACCATTTTATCTCCTCAATCTCCAATTTGATCCCTTGCTCATAAAAATCAGCCATCATTTCAGATGGGGGTGCTTCTGTTACTATATACGTACCTAACACATCTTGATTCTTCATCTCTGTATAATCATAAAAATATGTGGTGACATCCGATTTTATTGGGGTGAAAGAGTATTCTGAACGCTCCGTTTGATCAAACGTATAAATTTCTTTTATCGTCTCACCGGACTCGCCCATTCGAAAAACTAACTTATGTATCGCTATTTGATGTTTTTTTGCATACGCAGAAATCGTTTGGTTGACTTCTTGAATCGTTCCACTTGCTTCTTCGATCATAATACCGGAATGAGCATTGGGGATCGCACTCTTTATCCCCTCATTTCCAATAAAAGAAATCGCATAAAGGAAACTTAACACTGTAACTATAAATAATCCTCGATAGATTTTTTTCATCATGAATAGAAAAAAGTAGCTAAAATATAAATAAGCTAAAAACACTTCGTACAATAGTGGCGAAGTCATTGAATATTTGTATCCTTCGCCTAATCGTGTAGCGAGATTTATATCTTAGTCACTTACAATTTCTGTATCCACCACCTTTCAGCCTTACTTCCAGTAAACACATGCTCTCGTTCTGATATTTACAGTGACTTTTAGATTGCATAAAAATAACAAAACTAAAACATCTGATTATTTCTCTCCCTTCACAAATAATTATATATTCACAAGTCTATAAAGAATATCTATTCTTCTATTTTTCTGATTAAAAAACGCCCATAGTTTATTTGTTATGTATTAATGATTGAAGACAACAAACATTTCACTTACTCCTCACAAAGAAAAAAGAACCAGCCGAGAATAGGACAAGCCTATCTCGAGCTGATTCGGTTTTATCATTTGTTGGTTTATGAACGTGAATCTGAAGTCACAGTTACAGTAGCCCATGGATTTGGTGCTCCGTATGACCAGTCCCAATCTCTTACGCGGTCGTTGACTGGTAATACTTCGTTACGGAATAATGTTGGAATTGCAAATGCTTCTTCAAATGCATATTGTTGCCAGTTGCTATAAGCTTCTTTCAAGAAATCTTCATCAAATGCTTCTGAAGAGTTGATTGCATTGATCAATTTTGTGTTTTCTTCTGACTCATAACGAGTGTAGTTGAATGCAGCGTTTGCGCCCCATAAGCCAGTTGGGTTTGGATCTGTTCCTGTGCTCCAAGCAGCTTGATAGACATCAATTTCTGGATCATCATTTTCTAAACGATCGTAGAATGAGTTGAATTCGATCAAACGACCAGTTGTATATTGAACATCTAGTCCGATTTCTTTCCATTGTTGGATATAGTAATCGGCTAATGGTTGTGCCACTTCACCACCGGACATTGATGCAAAGTTGATCGTCAATTTATTGCCGTCTTTATCTTCACGGATACCATCGCCATCAACATCTTTAAATCCTGCATCATCCAATAATTTGTTTGCTTTATCAAGGTTCAATGTGTAACCTTCGATTGAATCATCATGGAAGTCTGCAAATACTGGTGGGATCAACGTTGTTCCGTTGCTTCTCAAGCCTGCGTAGAAACGCTCCCCTACTGCATTATTATCTAAAGCGTAACCCATTGCTTGACGTAATGACTTATCTGCCATTTTTGAATCTGGATCGTAAGCAACTTTTCCTTCATCAGCATCCCATTTACCTAGTTTGAATCCTAGATATGTGTATGAAGTTTGTGGACGACCTAAGTTTGTATAGCCAGCGATATCTTGGTAAGTTTCGAAAGTATCCGTTGGCATTTGGAAAATCATGTCATATAATTTTGAATTCAATGCTTCTGTCGCACTTGCTGTTGGCAATGATTTCATTGTAATTTTCTTCAATGGTGGTGTTCCGTTCCAGTAGTGTTCGTTTGGTAAGTACTCTACTGATTCACCAGCTACGATATTGCTCATGTAGTATGGACCAAATGTCACTGGATGTTTGCGGACTTGATCACTTGATTCCATATCTTTGACTTCAACACCTTCAAGTGTGTGTTTAGGTGCAGCATATGTCCAGATACCGCCACCTGCTTGAAGCATACTTGGGTTCATTTCTTTGTATTCGATTTTAACAGTTTTGTCATCTACTTTAGTGATTCCAGAAATCGTATCGGCACTACCACTGTTATATTCTTCCATACCGACGATATTACGGAACGTATCGTCATAACGAATACCTGTGTAGTCAGGATGTCCGATGATTTCATAAGGGAAAATAACGTCATCTGCTGTAACGTCCTCGCCGTCAGACCACTTAACATTGTCTTTCAGTGTGATCGTTGCTGTTTTCGCATCTTCATCTAACTCTAATGAAGCTGCACCATCATTTGTGATCGTGAAGTTGGCATCATTTGTAAATAATGGTTCATGAGAAGGTGCCATAAATGCATTATCAAAGGCATCTTGATAAAATTCCCATTGGAACAATCCTTTGAATTGGCTATCCGTTGCTACTGCAACGTTCAATTCGCCATCTTCGATTGCATCATCATTATTTGTTGTTGCTAGTGGGAACGTTAAATCACTACCACTCCCGTTATCTGACGAATTATTCCCTGAGGAACTAGTTCCGCCGCCATTTCCACACGCTGCTAAAGTTGCAACAGATAGCAGTGTGACAAGTCCAAAAATCGTTTTCTTCATATCCTATTTTCCCCCTTCACTTCTCTTATCCTAACCGTTGACGCGCATCTGCAGAACGCTTAAATGCTTGACCAACGTAATTTATACTCAACATCAAGACTAAAATCAGAATTGACGCGGGTAACCAAATCCATTGTCGATTCACTAAAACTTCACCGTTACTTGCATAACCGATCAATGTTCCCAAACTTGGTACATTGGTTGGCAATCCGAAGCCTAAGAAAGTCAAAGTGGTCTCGATCCCAATATTTGCCGCAAAGTTCATTGTCAAGTTGGTAATGATCAATGAGCTAAGGTTCGGCATGATTTCACGGAACATGATTTTCACATCACTTGTTCCCATTGTTTTAGAAGCACTGACATAATCACGTCTTGCTTCGGATAATGTTTTGCTTCGGAATAATCGGGCTTTAGCGACCCAATAAAATGCACTCATAATAAAGATGAATGACCATACATTATAGTTCGTAATAATTGAAACAAATACAATAATGATCAACATGATCGGTAAAATCATGATGAAATCGACGATACGCATCAAGATGTTATCGATCATACCACCGTAGAATCCTGAAAGGATCCCTAAACCTACCCCGATGATCGAAGTCAAGATCGTAATAGCAAAACCGATCATGACAGAGTTTCTTGCCCCGATGATCAATTGTCCGAAGACATCACGTCCACCTTCATCTGCTCCTAAAAGGAATTTTGTTCCTTGAGTGGAGATAGCACCAGGTTCTGCGTACTTATCAAAAATACTAACAAACATTACTTGATCTTGGTCAATAAAGATTGCCCCAATAAAAATGACTAACAACAAAATCACTAGTAAGGCCAGTGAAAAAATGGCGACTTTATCTTTTATAAATTCTCGTGCAATCATTCGTATCCCCATTGGTGGGATACTTTCTTGCGTAACTTCTTTCTTTTTATCACTCATTGATCGATTCTCCCTTCTGTTTGATTTTTTTATTGGATTCGTATACGCGGATCAACAATGCTCATGATGATATCTGACAGCAGTGTTCCGACTAACGTTGCGATTCCTAAAATCAAGACTAAGGCAGTGATCACGGTATAATCACGTTGACCGATTGAGTCAATAAATAGTTTTCCGACACCAGGGTAACCAAAGATCTTTTCGATAACTACAGATCCGGCGATCAATGACGTAATTTCATACCCCATTTGAGAAGCCATTGGCAATGCTGCATTACGGAAAATGTGGCGACTGAATACTTTGTTGGTCGGCACACCTTTTGATCGAGCGGTACGTACAAAGTCGAGTGATTTTGAATCAATGACTTCACTACGCAGATACTGGATCGTAACAGCTGTGGCTAAAAAGGCTTGTGTGATTGCTGGCAATAGAATGTATTGCAAGCGATCAAACCATTGAGCAATAAAGTTTCCTTGGAAACCTAAGGTCTGAGAACCACTGGTTGGGAACCAGCCTAAACGGTAACCAAAAACGAATAGCATGATCAATCCAAAAATGAATAATGGAACAGCAAAACTAAAGAAGTTATAGATAACAACTGCTTTGTCCAAAATCGAATTTTGGTAACGACCAGCCAACATGCCTAACGGTACAGCGATCAAATACGTAATAATTACAGTTAATACTGATAAATACAAAGTATTGACGACACGTTCACCAATCAAATAGGCAACAGGGCGTTTGAATAAGAAACTTTGTCCGAAATCACCTTGTACAGCATTTCCGATCCAACGGAAATATTGTTCATACCAAGGATCGTTCAGTCCGGCTGCTTGACGCATTTGCTCGATGACAGCTGGGTCTTGGTTTGGGTTGATCAATCCTGTAAAAGGATCTCCAGGCATGGCTTGCGCTAGTATAAAGATCAACACGCTAAGGATGATCACTTGCGGGATCATTAAAAGAACTCTTCGTAGAATCGTTTTCCACATTAGCTAGCACCTCCATCTTTCAACGCTACTTTGTGTGTAGGGGTCAATGTACGTAAGTCATACACTCGGCCTGTTGTGTCGTAGTAATCTTTTTGATGTTCGATATACTCGCGTTCAACATTCCGTCGGTTTTGTTTATGCATTTCCCGATTGTCTACATCGATTCGTGGAATCGCAGATAGTAAGCGTTTTGTATAGATGTGGCGTGGATCATTGTAGATATCTTCTCGTGTACCGATTTCAACAAATCGACCTTTGTACATGATCGCAATATTGTCACACATGTGTTTTACGACACCTAAGTCATGAGAGATAAATAAATAGCTCAATCCAAATTCTTGTTGGATGCGTTTCATGAAGTTCAAGACTTGCGCCTGAACGGATAAGTCCAAGGCAGAAACAGGTTCATCTGCCACGATCAACTTAGGATTTGTCGCGACTGCTCGGGCAACCCCCAAACGCTGTCTTTGTCCACCAGAAAATTCATGTGGATACTTGTATAACGCATCTTCTGGCATCCCAACGATATCTAATAAGCTTTTGACCTTTTTCTTTTCTTCTTGATCGCTCAAGCGTTCAAAGTTACGGATCGGTTCAGCGATGATATCCAATACGCGTTTCTTAGGATTCAAACTCGACATCGAATCTTGGAAGATCATTTGGACGTCTTTGTTATAACCGATTTTTTTGCGGTTACTTCTTTTCGTCACGTCTTTGCCTTCATACATGATTTCTCCGGAGGTCACTTTTTCTAAACCAACCACTGCTTTACCAGTTGTGGATTTACCAGAACCTGATTCGCCAACTAGTCCATATGTTTTTCCTTTTTCAATAATAAAATCGACACCGTCTACTGCATAGACATGGTCTGTTACTCGGTTGAAAAACCCACTGCGAATAGGATAGTGAACTTTCAAATCTTTGATTGTGATTAATTCTGACATCTACACCTCTCCTTTTTCGTCTCTAAAGTGGAAATGTTTATAACATGAGCAACGTACCATGTGATTTGGTGCGATTTCATGCAACACTGGATTTTCTTCATGAGCGCTCGCTGGAATCCAAGGAATCCGCGGTGCAAAACGACAGCCTGTTCGTGGCATATTTTTCAATGAAGGAACGACCCCTTCAATCACATGTAATTCTGCTTCGTGGTTTCCTTCTTGTGGAATCGAATTTAGTAGTGATTGTGTATAAGGGTGTTTTGGGTTCTCAAATAATTCTTTGACGCCCGCAACTTCAACAAATTGTCCACCGTACATCACGGCAACACGATCGGCCATTTCAGCAACGACACCTAAATCGTGCGTGATCAAAATGATCCCTGTTTTTGTTTCTTCTTGTAAATCTTTCAATAAGTCCAAAATCTGTGCTTGGATCGTTACGTCCAAAGCGGTCGTTGGTTCATCTGCGATGATGATTGGCGGCTTACATGCAATGGCGATCGCGATGATCACACGCTGTCTCATACCACCTGATAGCTCATGCGGATATTGACGACCCACTCGCGCAGGATTTGGGATCCCAACTTGTTCTAATAGTTCCAATGCACGTGCCTGTCTTTGATCAGCAGTCATTTTTGTATGATAAGACAAACCTTCTTTGATTTGATCTTCAATTCTCATCAGAGGGTTTAATGCAGACAACGGATCTTGGAAAATCATCCCAATATCATTTCCGCGAATTTTGTTATACAACGTTTCATTTAATTCAATTAAATTTAAATCATTGTACATGATCTCCCCTGTGATCTTTGTGTTGTTAGGATCCAACAACCCCATGATCGTTGTAGCTAACGTACTTTTTCCGCAACCAGACTCACCTACGATGGCTAAGATCTCGTTTTTATCTAAAGTAAAAGAAACGTCGTCTACTGCATCGTAATATTCATCTTTTAGACGGAAGCCTGTGTGTAGGTTCTGAACATCTAATAATTGATTATCTGACAATCGAATACCCCTCTCTGCTCCTCGATGGAAGTTCTTTAATAAAAAAAATAATCCTACACTGAATAACAACTTAAACAAAAAAAATTAAATAAGTAGCATTCTAAGGAGTGTGTAATTTATTATTAATAATTATATAGAAAACCGTTTTATATTGCAAGATTATTTCACATTGTTGCCAGAATTATCTGAAAAATCTTACGTCACTATGTGAGTATCAGAAAAAGATTAAAAAAAAATGAGGCGAAGAGCAAACCTTCTCTTTATCCTACTATTTTTATAAAATGAGAATTATTATAAAACACGACAAAAAAACAGGCAACGATAAAAAACGGGGTTTATTGAAAAAACATTTTTATTTACAAAAGCATAATTATACAAAATATACGGAATAAAAATAATGGAAAATCTGTTAAGGCGTTCCCTTTTCTTCCATGATCTTACTCTTTAAAAAAACTATTTCATAAAAAAACACAACTGAAAAAGCCAAGAAAACATGAAATAGTAAACCTATTTCTGTTTTCTTGGCTTTGATTTGAAATTAGCTTTCGCCAATTCATTCATCGGTTGTTGTGTATTTATTCATTGAATTTATTTCAAGTTGTTGCTGATATAATCCACGGCGCCGCCGACTGTTTCGATTTGTTCAGCATCTTCATCAGAGATCTCTGTTCCGAATTCATCCTCCAGTTCAAGAACGAATTCCATGATACTAATTGAATCAGCTTTCAGATCATCTTTAATGTTTAATTCATCTGTCACTTTGTCGGTATCCATTTCAAAGTGATTCGAAATGATTTTAGCTACTTTATTAAATACTTCTTCACGCGTCAATTTTTTCACCCCCACAATTCTTAGAACTACTACGTTTTCTTCACCATAGCTAATTTTACTGACAATTTTTGGGAATGTCCACCCTTTTTTCTCCATGAGCTTGTCAATTCGTAGAAAAATCAGTCCTCTTTTTTCTCAAATTGCTCGACCAATTGTCCTACGACGTTGGTTTCAAGCATCGTATGGATCTGGCGGATCGTATAGCGAACAGCCTCTGGTCCGGTTGCACCATGTGTTTTGATGACTGGTGCTTTCAGTCCAAATAAAACTGCGCCGCCATGTTTTGAATAATCCATTTCAGCTTTCAATGAGCGCAAACCGTCTTTTAGCAGTAACGCACCCATTTTCCCTTTAATACCTTCATTCAAAATGGCAGATTTCAACAATGTCATCATGTTCATCGCTGTACCTTCAATCGATTTCAAAACTGCATTTCCAGTAAAACCATCCGTGACCACGACATCTGCTACGCCATTCAATAAGTCCCGTGCTTCTACATTCCCGATAAAGTTCAAGCTTGTTTCGTTTTGTAAAAGTTCAAACGCTTGTTTCGTCAATTCGCTGCCTTTAGTTTCTTCCGTTCCGTTGTTCAACAATGCTACGCGAGGACGGCCAATTCCACGAACTTTTCTCGCATAAAACGAACCTAAGATACCATATTGTAAAAGATGCTCTGGTTTGTTTTCTGCATTTGCACCTAAATCAAGCATATCAAAGCCTTCGCCTTCTTTGCCGACAACTGGCAACGTGGACATCAAGCCTGGGCGTTCAATATTTTTGATACGTCCGACAATAAATAAGCCGGCTGCTAATAGGGCCCCTGTGTTTCCCGCTGAAAAAATGGCATCTGCTTCGCCATTTTTGACTGCTTGTGCAGCTAAAACCATAGAAGCCGTTTTTTTGCGACGGATGGCTTTGACTGGTTCATCATCACTATTGATTTTTTCGTCAGTATGGACGATCGTGATATTTGTTTGATCTGTTAAATATTTCTTGATTTCCGGTTCTTTACCATAAAGAACAAATTCTAAATCAGGAAAATCTTTTTGTGCTAGAGCTACGCCTTCCACAATGGCTTGTGGTGCGTGATCTCCGCCCATTGCATCTACTGCAATTCTCATTATTGTTTCCACTCCTCGTCATCATTTTTGAACGTATTGATAATCGATCAATCGAAATAACGATTATCTTGGTTGTCTAATTGTAGCTTGGCTGTTAATGGTTGATACTCAGGTAATAATTGCCAGTCTTTGATTTGCCAGATTGCCGCAGCTTCCTCACGGGCAACCTCTAAGACGTTCCCATCTGTGACTAGATCTGCGATCGCAAATTCTGGCAAGCCAGATTGGCGAAACCCGAATACTTCCCCTGGCCCTCGTAACTCTAAATCTTTTTCACTCAAGATAAAGCCATTCGTGGTTTCTGTCATGATTTTCATCCGCTCGACACCTAATTCATTTTTAGGGTTCGCCACGAGGATACAATAAGAAGCCTCACTCCCCCGACCGACACGCCCGCGTAGCTGATGTAGTTGGGCTAAACCAAAACGGTCCGCATCCATGATCAGCATGACCGTTGCATTCGGCACATTGACCCCGACTTCGATCACTGTCGTCGACACTAAGATCTGGAGTTGATTTTCTTTGAATGTTTCCATGATCTGATCTTTTTCTTGATTCTTCATTTTACCATGCAATAAGCCAACTTCATATTCTGGTGCAAATAACTCACGAAGTTTTTCATAAATTTCCACTGCATTTTTCACATCTAAGGCTTCCGACTCTTCAATCAGTGGACAAATCACGTACATCTGATGCCCTTTGCGTAGTTCCTTATACGTCCATTCTAACACGCTATCTAGTTGAGGGGTTCTGACCCACCTTGTTTCGATCGGAATCCGCCCAGCAGGAAGCTCATCGATCACAGACACATCCATTTCACCATAAGCTGTGATTGCTAAGGTTCGAGGGATAGGTGTTGCTGTCATAAACAGCACATCAGGTCGCCAACCTTTTTCACGTAGGACCTTTCGTTGATTCACACCAAACCGATGTTGTTCATCCGTGATCACTAAACCAAGATTTTTGAAAGCCACGCCTTCTTGGATCAATGCGTGTGTGCCAACGATGATATCGATCTCCCCATTTTCTAAACGTTCTAGAAGCTCTCGGCGTTCTTTGGCTTTCGTTGAACCAGTCAATAACGCGACTGTTACTTCATTGGGATCAAATAGTTGGGATAAACTTTCCATATGTTGTTGCGCTAAGATTTCTGTTGGGACCATCAACGCTCCTTGAAAACCAGCAGTCACTGTCGCATATAACGCAATGGCAGCAACCACGGTTTTACCACTCCCTACATCGCCTTGTAAAAGTCGCTGCATGTGATGAGGATTACGGAGATCTCGACAAATCTCATTCGTCACACGTTTTTGTGCCGTCGTTAATTCAAAGGGCAATTTTCTCGTAAACTGTTTTAACCGTTCCACATCATAAAGGATCTCAAGTCCGTTCTTCTCCGATTTTTCTGCTTTTTTAAGTCCTTGTAACTGCATCTGGAACATAAAAAATTCTTCAAAGACGATCCGTCGTTTGGCTTGATGATTTTCCTCATGATTTTGCGGAAAATGCATGCTTCTTACAGCAGTTGAACGATCAAGTAACCGATATTTTTCAATCAATGATAATGGTAAGTTCTCTTCAATAAAATCACCATACTCACTAAATCCTCGGCGGATCAGATCGACGAGAGTCGTTTGACGAATGGATTTGTTGACATGATAGATGGGAGAGAAATCATCTGGGCTTTGCGAACCAAGGATCTTCATCCCATTTAGTGCTTTACGTTTTGCATCCCATTTCCCATAAACGGCGATTTCTTCAGATAAAATGACTTTATCTTTTAAATAAGGTTGATTGAAGAAAGACACATTGAAAACTTCATGATCTTGCATCATACGAAACTGCAATCGGCTTTTTTTGTAGCCAAAACGGCTCATTACTGGCGGAGAGACAACCAATCCTTTTAATGTAACTTTTTCTTGGTCTTGGATTTCGTTTAGATTTCTTTCTTGGATATCTTCATAACGAAAAGGATAATAAGTTAACAAATCTTCAATCGTATGGATGCCTAAACTCGCTAAACTATCCGCTCTTTTTTGACCGACACCTGCTAGCACTGTGACTGGATCAGCTAATGACCGCAAAAGACTCCCCTCCTTTAACAAAAAAAGGAACTTGGTCAACGATTCACTGATCGTTGACCGAAGATCCTTTCAAATGATTTTCTGCTCCATCTATCGGCTTCACTCTACATTATTCAGCAGAGAATAAATAAGGATAGACAGGTTGATCCCCTTGATGGATCTCGATTTCTAACTCAGCGTGTTTCTCGCTTAATTGATCCGCTAATGCTTGTGCTTGTTCTGCGGAACCATCTTCTCCGATTAAAATCGTAACGATCTCAGTATCTTCGTTGATCATTTGCTCTAACGTAGCAAATGATGTCGCTAACATGTCTGGATTAGAAATCACGATCTTGCCATCGATCATTCCTAAGAAATCACCTTCTGTGATTTTCACTCCATCGATCATCGTGTCACGGATCGCATGCGTCACTTGACCGCTGACAACGCTTGAAAGCATATCTGTCATCGTTGCTTTATTTTCTTCTAAAGTAGCTTGCTCATTGAAGGACAACATCGCTGTCAAACCTTGAGAAACCGTTTTTGAAGGTACTACAGCAACTGGAAGTTCAGCCACCTCAGCAGCTTGGTCAGCTGCCATAAATATATTTTTGTTGTTTGGTAAGATGATGACTTTATCTGCATTTACTTCATTGATTGCTTTCACGATATCTTCCGTACTTGGATTCATCGTTTGGCCACCACTGATCACGTAGTTCGCTCCTAAACTTTCAAACAACTCTTGCACACCTTTACCCGCTGCAATTGCAACGATTCCATAAGGCACACGAGGTTTTGCTTGTGAGACAGGCGCTGAAGGTGCTTGATCATGTTCCAAGATCGTTTCATGTTGTAGACGCATGTTGTCTACTTTGACTTTCACTAAGGAACCGAATTTTTGACCATAATTCATGACTTCACCAGGATTTTCTGTATGCACGTGCACTTTGATGATCTCATCGTCATTGACCACTAATAGAGAGTCACCCAATCCATCTAGATAGTTACGGAATTCTTCATAATCGAATGTACTATCTACTGTCGGCCCTTCGCCGATCTTCACCATGATTTCTGTACAGTAACCATAATGGATATCTTCAGTAGCTAATTGACCTTGCACGCTACGATGATGTTCTGCGTTCACCATATCATCCATTTGAGCAGGAGATGGTTCATAGACTTCATCTGCTTGATATTCTCCATTCAACGCAGTTAGAAAACCTTCATATACAAATAGCAGACCTTGTCCGCCACTATCAACAACGCCCACTTCTTTTAACACAGGCAATAAATCAGGTGTTTTAGCTAACGCGCGTTTACCACCTTTGACGACAGCAGTCATGACTTCGATCACGTCATCTGTTGACTTTGCTTTTTTCTCACCAGCTTTTGCAGCTTCTCTTGCAACTGTCAAAATCGTTCCTTCGACAGGCTTCATTACTGCTTTATAAGCTGTTTCAACGCCATGAGTGAAAGCCGCAGCTAATTCTGTAGCTGTTAAGACAGTCACGTCAGGGATTTGTTTTGAAAAGCCACGGAACAACTGAGACAAAATGACCCCAGAGTTTCCTCGGGCACCCATCAATAATCCTTTAGATAGTAACGCTGCTAATTCTCCTACCTTTTCAGAGGTAGAATCAACAACGGCTTTTGCGCCACTTGTCATTGATAAATTCATATTTGTACCGGTATCTCCATCGGGAACCGGGAATACATTTAGCGAATTGACATATTCTGCATTTTTTTGTAGCCGATTCGCACCGGACTGAACCATTTCTTGGAATTGGCTTGCACTAATTTCTGTTACACTCACCTAGATAATCCTCCTTCAGATCGACTGCTGAACAGTCAGCAAGTCTCCTGCCTAGTCTGGCAGTACACGAACACCTTGCACGAAGACATTTACTGAATTGGCTGTAACACCTAGTAAAGTCTCCAAGTTATATTTCACTTTTTCTTGGACATTACGAGAAACTTCCGAAATTTTTGTTCCATAACTAATGATCGTATAAACATCTACAGCGATCCCATTAGCTTCTTGGCGGACAACTACTCCTCTTGAGTAATTTTCTTTACGTAAAATTTCAGTGATATTATCTTTGATTTGATTCTTGCTAGCCATTCCTACAACACCAAATACATCTGTTGCGGCACCACCAACAACTGTTGCGATGACATCATTGGTAATTTCAATGGTTCCAGCTGACGTTTGAATTTTTACAGCCATGAATGAGCCTCCTTAACGGGTAAAATATTCCCATTTTTCTACTATCACATTTTATCATAGCGTCCACGGAAATAAAAGGTTGTTCCCTTAAAGTACTCAAAAACCATTGAAAAAAATAGGAAAAGACCTTGTTCACGTTACATTTAATCGATGAAAATGTCAACCAGATCTATGAAAATATGCTTGCAAATTCCCACGCTATATGATATGTTATTCTGGTATGAGCTGAATTTACTATTGCTCCAAATCAAGGCAAAGGAGGAAATTTACATGGCAAAAGTTTGTTACTTTACAGGTCGCAAGACAACAAGTGGAAACAACCGTTCACATGCGATGAACTCAACAAAACGTACTGTTAAACCTAACTTGCAAAAAGTTCGCGTATTGATCGACGGCAAACCTAAAAAAGTTTGGGTGTCAACTCGTGCGTTGAAATCAGGAAAAGTTGAACGCGTATAATTGAATGAAATGATTTGAACCGTTCAACAAAATGAACGGTTTTTATTTTTAACGAATTATTATCAAATGAGAAACATGTTCTCAACTCATTCGAATCAAGTAGATAAAATAAAAAAGGCTTAAAACAATCAATCACCCAGATAATTGTTTTAAGTCTTCTTTTATGTGCCACTATCCCTAAGATAGTGATAGGTATATGTTTTTTTATAATTGTTACAAATAAAACATAACGCATTTGCAAACGCCTGTCAACACTTTATTTTAAAGTAGAAAGTGTTTTCTTATTTTATGTTATTTTCTTAATAGAAATGTAATTTAAACAGACTGATGTTATTTAATTTTAAATGTAATTTTTTTATGAATTTGATTGTATTTTCAGCAAGTAAAATCATGAATGTGATAAACTAAATATAACTTCTTATAGAAATTTGGTGACTGAATTGTAATGAAAACAACATTGAAAAAATTCTTAAAAGAAAACGGCCGCTATGCAGCTGCTAGCTTCTTTATCCCTTTTCTGATTCTTTTATTGGTATATTTAAGTATCGGTATTTATCCAGGAAGTGATCGAAGTATCCTAGCAAGTGATGCTTTCTCACAATTTTCAAACTTTCATGCAAGCTTCCGTAACATGTTTTTAGGGAAACAAAGCATTTTTTACACGTGGAATGCTTCACTTGGTTTAAATTATCTATCATTGATTTCTTATTATTTAGGTGGACTTTTCACCCCACTCGTTTTATTGTTCCCTAATCAGCTGATGCCAGATGCCTTATATGTCATCACCTTACTAAAGGTTGGTTTCGCAGGCTTGTCTTTCTGGTTTTTAGCACGTAGCTATCGCATTCCAAATTGGGGACAAGTCGCATTAAGTGTGAGTTATGCGTCGATTTCATTTATCACTGCCCATTCACAGATCATTATGTGGTTAGACACCTTTATCTATCTTCCACTGATCATTTTAGGTATCCATCGGGTAATGGATCAAAAGAAACCCGTTTTATTATTTGTCAGCTACTTGCTTTTATTCCTGTCCAGTTTTTATATGGGCTTCATGGTCGGTGTTTTTTCCTTTTTATATTTTGTCACACGACTACTGACGAATTGGCGGGTATACAAAGGTTCGATCTTACCCTATGGCATCACTTCCTTATTAGCAGGAGGCGCTTCGATGGTGATCATCTTGCCAGCTATCCTCGATCTACGTTCCAATGGCGAAGCGTTGACGCAGATCACGTCCTTGAAGACAGAAGCGACTTCTTATTTAGATCTATTGATGAAAAATATGGTCGGTGTCTATGATACGACAAAATATGGTTCGATTCCTTTTATCTATGCTGGGTTACTTCCTTTGGCATTGTGTCTCTTCTATTTTGTCAGTCGTAAATTCCCGTTAAAGAATAAGTTGCTATTTGGTGGATTATTTGCAATCTTAATTGCTAGCTTCTATTTAGTACCTTTAAATTTATTCTGGCATGGGATGCACGCGCCAAATATGTTTTTGTTCCGCTATTCGTACCTGTTTTCTTTCCTCGTCCTCTTATTAGCAGCCCAAAGTTGGGAAAAGGTACAAGAGAACGATCACAAACGATTGCTAGGAGTTATCATCGTACTAGCAGCTGCTTTTGCTACCGCTTGGGGAATCAAACCAGCTGACAGCTATACGTATGTCACGCTTACGTCCTTTATTTTGACGCTGGTCTTTTTAGGACTGTATGCTTTGACGATCGGCTTGTTCCAACAACATCCATTTGACTGGAAACGATTGAGTATCCTCCTGCTCCTAGTAATGACAGCCGAAGCAGCAGTCAATACAAATAGCATGATCCATGGGATCCTCGATGATTGGAACTATGCCTCACGAAGTTTGTTTACAGAGCCATATCCTGAGATCAAAACATTAGTGGACGCATCGAAACAAGATTCAGATGCTTTTTACCGCTTAGAAAATCTTGATCCTGTTTCCCCAAATGACTCGATCAACTATGGTTATAGCGGGATCAGCATGTTCTCCTCCATCAGAAATCGAAACTCTTCCTCCTATCTGGACACTTTAGGCTTCCGTTCAAGAGGAACAAATTTAAATATTCGCTACAATAATAATACCTTGCTGATGGATGGATTTACGGGAATCAAATACAACATCGCTAAAAATGATAGTAGTTTCAATAAATATGGTTTCCAACCAGTCAAAGAAACGGAAAACTACACGTTGTTCGAGAACAACAATGCTGTGCCATTGGCGTTTAAAGCACCCTTGACGATCAATGAGATCGAGCAACCGGTGTCCGATAACCTAACGAGTCAAACGAATTTGATGAATGCTCTTTCTGGATTGAATCAACAATTCTTTACGTTCTACACACCGACCCTAAAAAGTCATGAAAACACAGAGATCGTCAACACGACAAATGGGGTCACGTATAAAGAAACAGCAAATAATTTACCAAAAGATTTAACTTGGGAAGTTCAAGTACCGGCGAATACTCAAGCGTATCTAAGTTTATTCCCAACGAATTTTGCCCAATTAGAAAGCTCTACAGCAACTATTACCGTGAATGGAGTATCTAGAAAATCTCAACTCAATATCACTGGTCAATATTATGATTTAGGTTATTACCCACAAGATACAACTGTCACTTTCACTGCAAGCTTCTACGGAACAAAAGAAGTCAGCTTTATGGAACCAAAAGTGGTGGGACTTGACGTAGTGGCTTATCAAGCAGCAGTCAACCAAATCAGAAATAATGGTGTAGAGATGACTACGACTGGCCGAACAGCCACAGGAACAGTCAATGCGACGGAGAAAACAATGGTAGCAACCACGATCCCTTACGATGGCGGTTGGACAGCTAAGATCGATGGTGAAAAAGTCCCTGTAAAGAAATTCCAAGATGCCTTTATTATGATCGAAGTGCCTAAAGGCGAGCATACGATCACCTTTAGCTATCTACCAAATGGTTTCATCCCTGGCTTACTTCTCTTTATTGGATGTATTGCCTTGTTCCTCTTATATCTGTGGTATCTTAAACGGCAACCATTTGGCGGTATCATCGATCCTACAAATGGAAGTGATGACAAGCGTCCAAGACGTGAGCGTCGTAGAGTAAGATAAAAAGAAAAAAGCGTTTCGGTGATTGCCGAAACGCTTTTTATTTATACTATTCGTATTTTACTTCATAGAGATACAAACCTTCAGGATGCGCCGTAGGACCGGCAGCATTGCGGTCTTTTTTAGCAATGATCTCCGGCAGACAATCTTCCGGTAAACGATCGTTGCCTATTTTTAATAATGTTCCGACTAAAATACGGATCATTTTATACAGGAAGCCATCACCACGAAACGTGAACGTCAGCTCATCGCCAGCTTCATTGACTTGCAAACTCGCTTCATAGATTGTCCGAACCTTGTCTTCGATCGAGCTTCCTGAAGCACAAAACGAAGTAAAATCATGCGTACCAAGTAAATCAGGCAATGCTCGCTCAATCTTCTTTAAATCTAAGGGATAAGGAAAATAGCTTGCATAATGTCTGCGAAAAGGACTACGTGGCTTGCCGATATCCACTTTGAATTGATACGTCTTTTCTTTAACGAGATAGCGTGCGTGAAAGGTCTCCGGCACGATCTCCACACTTTTCACCGCAATATCTTCTGGCGACTGTGTGTCTAACCCAAAACGCATTCGTTCCAACGGTCGCTCTTCTGGATAATCAAAGTGAATGACTTGGCCGAGTGCATGAACCCCTGAATCTGTCCTACCAGATCCAAAAATCGTGATTTCTTTTCCATTTGCCATCTTCTTTAATGTTTTTTCCAGTTCTTCTTGGACAGTTCGTCCGTTAGGTTGTTTCTGAAACCCATTGAACTGTGTACCATCATAGGCAATGATTGCTTTATAGCGTACCATTCTTCTTCCCCTGTTCTCGTTCATCTTTGATCCGTTTAGCTGCGAAGGAACACTAGCACGACCGTCACGACCACAAAGGCAAGCATGACAATCGTGTCTTGCAAGTGCCAGTGAAGCACACGGTATTTTGTTCGTCCTTCTCCACCTTGATAGCCTCTTGCTTCCATCGCTGTTGCTAGATCTTCCGCACGATTGAAACTGCTGACAAATAGTGGGATCAGTAAAGGAATCACTGCTTTCATTTTTTGCACTAGACTGCCTTCACCAAAATCGACACCACGAGCGCGTTGTGCATTCATGATCTTCTCTGTTTCATCCATCAATGTCGGAACAAAACGTAAAGCAATCGAAAGCATCAAGGAAACCTCATGTACAGGAAAGCGCACAGCCTTCAATGGGCGCAACAAATATTCAATCGCATCAGACAATTCCAAAGGCGGTGTTGTCAGTGTCAACAATGTAGACATAAAGATGATCAAGACAAAACGACAAAAAATAAACAGTCCATTCATTACACCGAATTCAGTAATGTTAAAAATCCACCAACTCCAATAAGTTTCTCCACCGCTAGTAAACAGTACTTGCAAAGCAACTGTGAATAAGATCAACCAAATCAGCGGTCGGATTCCACGAATAAAGAATTTAATATCTACTTTTGACAAAAAGACAGTGAATAAAGTAAACACTGCTAATAAGGCATAGGTTTGCCAATTATTTGCTAAGAAAATAATGCCGATAAAATAGAAACTCGCTAATAACTTTGCTCGTGGGTCTAATCGGTGGATAAATGAGTCTCCAGGCATGTAACGACCAAAAATCAGTTTATTCATCATGAGCGGTACCTCCAACCAGTTTTACCAGTTGATCTGCTAGTGCTTCTGCAGTGATCGGCAGTTCATCAAAAGGAATCCCTTTTGCTCGTAGATCCTCTGCAAATTCAGTAGCTGTTGGCACTCCTAATTGGCGTTCCTTTAACCAAGAAAGGTGTTGGAACACTTCTTTAGGTTCTCCGCATTTAACGATCCGGCCTTTTTCTAACACATAAACAAAATCAGCATAATTTGCTACATCATCCATTAAATGTGTCACCAATACGATTGTGATTTGATGTTCTTGATGCAACCGCCAGAACATATCCATCATTTCTTTTCTTCCTTGTGGATCTAACCCCGCTGTAGGCTCATCTAACACGAGTACTTCTGGTTTCATTGCTAAGACGCCAGCAATCGCTACACGTCGCATTTGACCCCCAGACAGCTCAAATGGGGAGCGTTCTAGATACGTTTCATCTAAGCCGACTTGCTCTAATGTTTCTTTTGCTAGTAACATCGCTTCTTCTTCGCTAACACCAAAGTTTTTAGGTCCAAAAGCAATATCTTTTGCTACCGTTTCTTCGAATAGCTGTGCTTCTGGAAACTGAAAAACAATACCAACTTTTTTTCGAATCGGTTTCAAATTTTTATTATCTGTATCAGGTTTGATTTGACGATCGCCGATTTGAACGATTCCTTCTGTTGGTTTGATCAACGCATTCAAATGCTGAAGCAAGGTGGATTTCCCGCTTCCTGTATGACCAACTAAGGCAGTATAGCTGTTTTCTTTGATCAACAAATCAATGTCGAATAACGCTCGTTGCTCGAATGGTGTATTCGGTTGGTACGTAAAGTTTACTTTTTCAAAACGGATGTCCATAACCAATCCACCATCCTTTCTTCTGTCATGTATTCTTTAGGCACTTCAATGCCGCGTTCTTTCAAGGCACTTTTTAGTTTTTCAGGGAAAGGCAAATCTAAGCCGAGATGGATGAGTTCCGGTCCAGCAGAGAAAATCTCTTTAGGTGTTCCTTCATTCACTAATTCGCCTTCTTTCATCACAAAGATACGATTGGCATTCGCTGCTTCATCGATATCATGCGTGATTGAAATAACGGTCAATTGGCTTTCCTCTTTGATCTTTTTGATCGTCGTGATAACTTCTTCACGACCTTCAGGATCTAACATACTTGTCGCCTCATCTAAAATAATGATTTCTGGTCGGAGTGCTACAACACCGGCAATCGCCACACGTTGTTTCTGCCCACCAGAAAGACGAACGGGTTCTCTTGTCGCAAAATCAGACATCCGTACTTTTTCAAGGGCATCTTTTACTCGAACGACCATTTCTTCGCGAGGAATACCTTGGTTCTCTAATCCAAAAGCAACATCATCTTCGACTGTTGATCCAACAAATTGATTGTCTGGATTCTGAAAAACCATGCCGACTTTTTGACGAATCGCCCATATATTCTCTTCATTTAGTGTTTGGTTACCAACTTTGACTGTTCCAGATTCTGGCAGGAGTAATCCATTGATCGTTTTCGCAAGCGTTGATTTTCCAGAACCATTGTGCCCGATAATCGCGATCCATTCTCCTTTGTTGATCGTGAAAGAAACATCTTTCAATGCTGGTCGTAAATCTTCTGGTTGGTATTTGTAATTAATCTTTCCTAATTCAATAATCGGCTCCATAAGTACTCCCCTCATCCTAAAGTTCCTACTAACACTATCAAAAAAACGTTGAGTTTTCAATCATTTCTGATTTTTAAAATGTTTTTTTATACCTTCAATGCTGTCTTGACAGTTAATTGAAGGTACAAAAAAACACTTTATGATGAGTGCATACTCCCCAAACGGATCGCCTGGGGAGTAGCGCTGAGCTAGACTCGGAATAAGTAACTTCCAACATCATAACACTCTAAAAGAATCATCCATAAAGTGATGTTATTAGTGTGATTTTAGACAAGTTCTAAGACAACCATTGGTGCACCGTCTCCGCGTCTTGGTTCTGTCTTCAAGATACGAGTGTAGCCACCTTGACGTTCAGCATAACGAGGTGCAATATCGTTGAACAACTTTTGTAAAGCTGATTCGATAACGATTTCCTCATTTTCTTCACGCACGCTAGCAACTTCATTACGTACGAAAGCCGCAGCTTGACGACGTGCATGTAAGTCCCCACGTTTGCCTAAAGTGATCATTTTTTCAGCAGTTGAGCGAACTTCTTTCGCACGAGCTTCTGTAGTCACAATACGTTCATTAATTAATAAGTCAGTTGTTAAATCACGCAACATCGCTTTACGTTGGCTAGATGTGCGTCCTAGTTTACGATAACTCACGTTGGTTTCCCTCCTTCGTAAAAGGTTTAATCTTCTTTACGTAAACCTAAACCTAAGTCATGCAATTTTGCTTTAACTTCTTCTAATGATTTACGTCCTAAGTTACGGACTTTGATCATTTCTGGCTCAGATTTATTCGTAAGTTCTTGTACAGTATTGATTCCTGCACGTTTTAAGCAATTGTAAGAGCGAACAGATAAGTCTAATTCTTCAATTGTCATTTCTAACATTTTTTCTTTTTGTGTTTCTTCTTTTTCGACCATGATTTCAGCGTTTTTCGCTTCATCAGTTAGGTTGACAAAGATGTCTAAATGTTCAGTCATGATTTTTGCAGATAAACTCATTGCTTCCAATGGTTCGATTGAACCATCTGTCCAGATCTCCATCGTCAATTTATCAAAGTCTTCACGATGTCCAACACGTGTGTTTTCTACTTGGTAGTTGACACGACGTACAGGCGTGTAGATTGAATCGACTGGAAGAACACCGATTGGCATATCTTCTTTTTTGTTTTCATCTGCTTGAACATAACCACGTCCTGGTTTCACTGTTAAGCGAGCATGGAACGTAGCACCTTCAGATACACTACAGATGTACATATCTTTGTTAAGAATTTCTACCTCACTATCAACGATAATATCGCCAGCAGTTACTGTAGCAGGTCCGGTAATATCGATTTCAAGGGTTTTTTCTTCTTGACCATACATTTTCAGTGCTAAACCTTTAATGTTCAAGATGATTTGAGTGACGTCTTCTCTAACACCTTTGATGGTAGAGAATTCATGCAGCACACCATCGATTTGAATATTAGTGATGGCAGCACCTGGCAAAGAAGATAATAAAATACGACGTAGGGAATTCCCTAAAGTAGTCCCATACCCTCTTTCAAGAGGTTCAACGATGAACTTGCCATAATCTTTTTCTTCATCAATTTTTGCGATTCTTGGTTTTTCGAACTCAATCATTCTTATCTTTACCCCTTTCAAAACGAAAAGTGTCTTGTTCAATGACGTTACTAATAGAACTCAAAATGAGAGGCACTCATTAAACACGACGGCGTTTTGGAGGGCGGGCACCATTATGAGGAACTGGAGTCACGTCACGAATTGCAGTCACTTCTAAACCTGTCGCTTGTAATGAACGAATTGCTGCTTCACGTCCAGAACCAGGTCCTTTAACTGTTACTTCAACAGTTTTTAATCCGTGTTCCATTGCTGCTTTTGTAGCTGTTTCTGCTGCCATTTGAGCCGCAAAAGGAGTTGATTTTTTGCTTCCTTTGAAACCTAATGAACCAGCTGATGACCACGCTAAAGCATTTCCGTGAGTATCAGTGATCATGATGATTGTGTTGTTGAATGTAGAGTGGATATGTGCAATCCCAGCTTCTATATTCTTTTTCACACGGCGTTTACGATTCACTTTTTTTGCTACCATGAAGATTTAACCTCCTTCACTTAAGAATTATTTTTTCTTGCCAGCGATAGCGCGAGCTGGGCCTTTACGAGTACGTGCATTGTTTTTCGTGTTTTGTCCACGAACAGGCAATCCACGACGGTGACGGATTCCACGGTAAGAACCGATTTCCATCAAGCGTTTGATGTTTAAGTTCACTTCACGACGAAGATCCCCTTCAACTTTTAATTTATCTACTTCTGCACGGATAGCATCTGTTTGTTCATTCGTTAATTCACGAACACGAACATCTTCAGATACGCCAGCATCAGCTAAGATTTGTTTCGCAGTAGTGTTACCAATACCATAGATATAAGTAAGTGAAACTACTACACGTTTATCACGAGGAATATCTACTCCTGCAATACGAGCCATATTTAGTGCACCTCCAATTATCCTTGACGTTGTTTATGTTTTGGATTTGCTGGGCAAATCACCATAACGCGTCCTTTACGACGAATTACTTTACAATGTTCACACATTGGTTTTACTGATGGTCTTACTTTCATGATAATACCTCCTGTAGTTTTACGGAGTACAATTATTTAAAGCGATAAGTAATACGGCCACGGTTTAAATCATACGGAGACAATTCAACCGTCACTTTGTCACCAGGTAGAATACGAATGTAGTGCATACGAATTTTACCTGAAACAGTAGCAAGAACTTGGTGTCCGTTTTCTAGTTCAACTTTAAACATTGCATTCGGCAAAGTTTCGACGACTGTACCTTCGACTTCAATCATATCTTCTTTTGCCACGCACAGTACCTCCTTGTACTTGTTTCGCATTTTCACACGATAAAATGGCGGAAACTGCAGTTCCCACCTCAAAATTCTCAAAATGGATCATCTAGAGGATTCTCTAGAAGTCGGACTGACATATTCTATCATAATTTATTGAACTTGACAAGAGTAACTGCTTAATGCAAGTCGGCTACGGGCAATCGTGCTATTTTTCAATGATTTTTTTGACATCAGTAAATACAGCATCGATTTCACGATCACCATCGATAGTGTTTAGCAAACCTTGTTCTTTATAATAAGCCAAGATTGGTTCACTATTTTTGATGTTGATAGCCAGACGATTTTTAACCGTCTCAGGTTTATCATCTTCTCTTTGATAGAATTCATGCCCACCACAACGATCACATGTGTCTTCAACTTTTGTAGGGTTGAAAATTTTATGGTAAGTTGCTCCACAGTTACGGCAAATGAAGCGGCCTGCTAAACGCTCAACCAAAACTTCTTCACCCACGTGGATATCGATGACAGCATCAATTTGTTTATTTAAATCTTTTAGCATTGCATCTAGAGCTTCTGCTTGCTCGATCGTACGAGGAAAACCATCTAATAAGAAGCCTTTCTCTGTATCGGGTTCTGCTAAACGCTCTTTTACGATTCCATTTGTTACTTCATCAGGAACTAATGCACCTTTATCCATATAAGACTTTGCTTCCAAGCCAAGAGCTGTTTCATTTTTGATAGCTGCACGAAACATATCTCCTGTTGAGATGTGAGGAATCCCGTAAGCGTCAATGATTTTTTCCGCTTGAGTTCCTTTACCTGCACCTGGCAGCCCCATTAAAATGAGGTTCATTGCTTTCCCTCCTAATAAATGTGAGAACGTGTGTTGAGGAAAAAACCTCAACACGCTTTCTTACTCAATAAAGCCAACATATTTACGTTTCAGCATTAAGCCTTCTAACTGTTTCGCAGTTTCTAAAGCCACACCGATCACGATCAACAGACTTGTACCACCTAATCCGATTGATTGCGGCAGATCCCAAACCATTTGTGCAATGATTGGTAATAATGCCACTAAACCAAGGAATAGTGCTCCGACTGTACTTAATCGCATCAATAAGCTTGAGACATACTCTTCAGTTCCCTTACCAGGGCGTACACTTGGTATATAGCTTCCTTGCTTTTGTAAGTTCTCCGCTAATTTCTCAGGGTTAACTTGGACAAAGGCATAGAAGAACGTAAATGCGACGATCAATACCGTATAAATCGTTGCGCCAGGCACCGTATTATAGTTAAAGATCTCCATCATTATTTTATACCAGTTTTCAGATCCAAATCGGCCACTCAACGCTTGTAACACAGCATTAGGTGTTGCAATAAATGAACTTGCAAAGATAACCGGAATTACCCCAGCAGCGTTCACTTTCAACGGTAGATAACTACTTGTTGGCGCACCTGCTACACGTTTTGTGTACTGAATCGGAATCTTACGTTCAGCTTGTTGGAAAAATGTTACGAATGTCACGATTGCTAGAACCGCAACAAGTAAGATGGCAACGAAAATCGCAGATCTCCAAAGATTGGAAGAGTCGATGTTTACGAAGTAATCTTCGTAAATTTCTCGCACACTTTCCGGTAATCTTGAAATGATCCCTGCAAAGATGATCATTGACACACCATTACCGATACCTTTTTCAGTGATTTGTTCACCCAACCAAGTCACAAACATCGTTCCTGCCGTTAAGATCAAACCGATCGTCACGTAAGTAGAGATGTTTGGATTATTGACAAAACCTAATTGAGCGTATTGGTTGAATCCAGCAGTGATACCGACAGATTGGATAAATGCCAATACTAATGTCAAATATCGTGTTGCTTGGTTCAATTTTTTACGTCCAACTTCACCTTGTTTTGACCATTCAACAAAACGTGGAACGATATCCATTTGTAATAACTGGATCACGATCGATGCAGTAATGTATGGCGAAACCCCCATCGAAAAGATCGAGAAGTTTTGCATCGCACTACCACTGACCAAGTTCAACATGTTGAAAAATGGTAAGCTAGAAAGGTTTTGTAATGAGCTCGCGTTTACGCCAGGAACAGTAATATGTGCCCCTAGACGAAAGACAAAGAGAACAAATACAGTGAAAAGGATTTTCGATCTAATATCTTTGACCTTAAAAGCGTCCTTTAATAGTTTAAGCATTAGATCACCTCAACAGAGCCACCAGCCGCTTCGATTGCTTCTTGTGCTGCTTTTGAGAATTTAGCTGCTTTCACAGTTAACTTTTTGTTCAATTCTCCGTTAGCTAATACTTTGATCCCAGCTTTTTCGTTTTTCACGATTCCAGCTTCTACTAAAGCAACAGGTGTTACTTCAGCTCCGTCTTCAAAGCGGTTCAAGACATCTAAATTAACGACTGCGTAGTCCTTACGGTTAACATTTGTAAATCCACGTTTTGGTAAACGACGGAACAATGGTGTTTGTCCCCCTTCGAATCCTAGACGTACACCACCGCCTGAACGAGCTTTTTGTCCTTTTTGACCACGTCCGGCAGTTTTTCCGTTACCTGAAGAAGTACCACGACCAACACGGTTACGTACTTGGCGTGAACCTTCAGCGGGTTTTAATTCATGAAGTTTCATAGGTTTGGCACCTCCTTAATTGTCCTAATTCTTATTTTAATTGTTTAATTAAACTTCTTCAACGTCCACTAAGTGAGAAACAGTGTTGATCATGCCTTTGATTGCTTCGTTAGAAGGCTTAACCACTGAGCTGTTAATCTTTGTAAGACCTAGCGCTTTAACAGTTGCGCGTTGGTTTTGAGGACGTCCGATAATACTGCGTTTTAAAGTTACTTTTAATTCAGCCATTATGTTTGTCCTCCTTATCCGATTAATTCTTCCACTGATTTGCCGCGAAGTTCTGCAACTTCTTCAGCACGTTTTAATTGTTTCAAACCTTCAACAGTTGCGCGAACAACGTTGATTGGTGTGTTTGAGCCTAAAGATTTAGAAGTGATATCTGCTACCCCTGCTAATTCTAATACGGCACGAACTGGTCCACCAGCAGCAACCCCAGAACCTTCAACAGCAGGTTTCATTAGGATTCTACCACCACTAAAAGCACCGATTACTTCGTGTGGGATTGTTGAACCAACCATAGGTACTTCAACTAAGTTTTTCTTCGCATCTTCAATTGCTTTACGGATTGCTTCAGGTACTTCTTGTGCTTTACCAGTACCAAATCCTACGTGTCCGTTTTTGTCACCGACAACAACTAAAGCAGCAAAACGTAGACGACGTCCACCTTTAACAACTTTTGTTACACGGTTAATTGCAACAACGCGGTCTTCTAATTCCAAATGTTTTGGATCGATATAAACCATGAATGGTATTCCTCCTTCTTCTAAAATTCTAGTCCATTTTCGCGAGCAGCTTCAGCTAAAGCTTGCACACGGCCATGGTAAAGGTATCCACCACGGTCAAAGACTACGACTTTAATGCCTTTTTCAGTTGCGCGTTCAGCAACTAATTTACCGACAGCTTGTGCTGCTTCTGTTTTTGTTCCACCTGAAATTTCTTTATCCAAGGTAGAGGCACTTGCTAGCGTTACACCCGCTACGTCATCAATAAGTTGCGCGTAGATGTTTTTGTTAGAACGAAAAACGTTCAAGCGTGGGCGCTCAGCAGTACCAGAGATAGTATTACGTACACGACGGTGTCTCTTTTGACGTGTTTTGTTTTTATCTGGTTTTGTAATCACAATTGTCACCTCTTTATTTTTATTTTTTCTACTGTCATGCAGTAGAAATGATCAGTTTTGAAAAAATAGAAGCTGCGGCACAAGTAAACTCTCTCTTAATGAAGAAATACTTCAGCAAAATCCTTTTTTCCTGCTGCTGGCTTCTATGCAATTTTTCGAAACGATTATTTACCAGTTTTACCTTCTTTACGGCGTACGAATTCGCCAACATAACGAATACCTTTACCTTTATAAGGTTCTGGAGGACGAGTACCACGGATGTTCGCAGCTAATTCGCCAACTTCTTCTTTGTTCGCACCCTTCACAATTACTTGTGTGTTAGATGGCACTTCAACAGTAATGCCAGCTGGTGGTGTGATTTCTACTGGATGTGAGTAACCAACGTTCAATACAAGTTTTGTTCCTTGCATTTGCGCACGGTACCCAACCCCGATTAATTCTAATCCTTTTTGGAATCCTTCACTAACACCTACAACCATGTTGTTGAAGTTAGCACGAGTAGTTCCATGGATAGTTTTCATTTCTTTACTGTCGTTTGGACGAGTGAATGTCACTTCGTTTCCTTCGATATTCATTTTGATATCAGCAGAAAACTCACGAGTCAATTCCCCTTTTGGTCCTTTAACTGTAATGTTGTTTCCATCTTGAGTGATTGTTACTCCTTCAGGGATCACAACGATCTTATTTCCAATACGGCTCACTTAAAGACACCTCCTTGTAGATTCTACTTGATTACCATACGTAAGCGATAACTTCGCCGCCGATGTTTTTCTCACGAGCTTCTTTATCAGTGACAACACCTTCAGAAGTCGAAATAATAGCGATACCTAAGCCATTTAAAACTTTTGGCACTTCGCCAGCTTTAACATAAACACGTAAACCTGGTTTAGAAATACGTTTTAAGTTTGTAATAACACGTTCGCCGCTTTTACCGAATTTAAGGAAAACACGGATCACGCCTTGCTTGTCATCTTCGATATATTCAACATCACGAACGAAACCTTCACGTTTCAAGATTTCAGCGATGTCACGTTTAATTTTTGATGCAGGAACTTCTAAAGCCTCATGTTTAACCATGTTTGCATTACGGATACGAGTTAGAAAATCTGCAATTGGATCTGTCATGACCATTGAACTTTTACCTCCTTCTTATGCGAATTTACTTTTTTACCAGCTAGCTTTCTTCACGCCGGGAATTTGACCTTTATAGGCAAGTTCGCGGAAGCAAATACGGCAAAGATGGAACTTACGATAAACTGAATGTGGACGTCCGCAACGTTCGCAACGAGTATAAGCTTGTGTTGAATGTTTTGCAGGACGTTTGTTTTTAGCAATCATTGATTTTTTAGCCACGTAGTTCGCCTCCTTTAATTATTTTTGGAATGGCATGCCTAATTGTGTCAACAACTCACGAGATTCTTCATCTGTGTTCGCTGTTGTTACAATAACGATGTCCATACCACGTACTTTATCTACTAAATCATAATCTACTTCTGGGAAGATCAATTGTTCTTTAATACCTAAAGTGTAGTTTCCACGACCATCAAAGGCTTTTTTACTTACACCATGGAAGTCACGTACACGTGGTAGAGAAACTGATACTAATTTATCTAAAAATTCGTACATTCTTTCTCCGCGCAAGGTAACTTTTGCACCAATTGGCATTCCTTCACGTAAACGGAATCCAGCGATTGATTTTTTAGCTTTTGTAATCATTGGTTTTTGTCCAGTGATCAAAGTTAGTTCTTCAACTGCTTTGTCTAAGTTTTTAGCGTTTGATACCGCATCACCAACACCCATGTTGATGACGATTTTTTCAACTTTAGGTGTTTGCATAACAGAGCTATAGTTAAATTTTTCCATCAATGATGGAGTTACTTCTTTAAGATATTTTTCTTTTAGGCGGTTCATTCAGTAAGACCCTCCTTCCTTAAACTTTTTATTTATCTAAAACTTCACCGGTTTTTTTAGAAACACGGACTTTTTTTCCGTCTACTTCTTTGTAGCCAACACGGCCAGCTACACCAGTAGAGTCGATGACCATCACGTTAGAAACGTGAAGTGGCGCTTCCATCTCAACAATCCCGCCTTGAGGAGCAGCTTGAGAAGGTTTTTGGTGTTTTTTGATCATGTTCACACCTTCGACAACCACTTTATCCTGTTTAGGAAACGCTGCTAATACAACGCCTTCTTTGTTTTTGTCTTTACCGGTGATCACTTTAACTTTATCGCCTTTTTTAACAAACATACTGTTTCGCACCTCCTTTGTTAAGTGTCTCAAGATTATAAAACTTCTGGTGCTAGAGAAACGATCTTCATGAAGTTGTTTTCACGTAGTTCACGTGCAACTGGCCCAAAGATACGTGTTCCACGAGGGCTTTTATCATCACGAATAATCACTGCAGCATTTTCATCAAATTTGATGTATGAACCGTCTGCACGACGAGCTCCTGATTTTGTACGAACGATAACGGCTTTAACGACGTCACCTTTTTTGACAACCCCACCTGGCGTTGCTTGTTTAACCGTAGCAACGATCACATCACCGATATTCGCAGTTTTGCGACCAGATCCACCAAGGACTTTGATCGTCAAAATTTCACGTGCGCCTGAATTATCAGCGATTCTTAAACGACTTTCTGCTTGGATCACGTTGTGTATCCTCCTTTCAGATTTTGCATTCAATCTACATAGGAAAATCTCGTGTTATTAGATAATAACTGCTTCTTCGACTATTTCCAACAAACGGAAACGTTTTGTAGCTGATAATGGACGAGTTTCCATAATTCTCACGATGTCGCCAACTTTTGCTGTGTTGTTTTCATCATGTACTTTGTACTTCTTAGAGTAGTTCATGCGTTTACCGTAAATAGGGTGGTTTTTCTTTGTTTCGACAGCAACGGTAATTGTTTTATCCATTTTGTCTGATACCACGCGACCTTGATAAACTTTGCGTTGATTTCTTTCTTCAGTCATACGCTTAATGGCCTCCTTCCATAATTACTTAGCTTGTTCACGCAAAACTGTTTTGATGCGTGCAATCGATTTACGTACTTCTTTAATACGTGCAGTGTTTTCTAATTGACCTGTTGCTAATTGGAATCTAAGATTAAACAATTCTTCTTTTAATTGTTTTTCTTGATCAAGCATTTCGGCAGTGGTTAATTCTCTGATTTCTTTAACCTTCATTCGATTCACCACCCATTTCCTCACGTTTTACGATCTTAGTTTTCATTGGTAATTTGTGAGAAGCTAAACGTAATGCTTCACGAGCTACTTCTTCAGATACGCCTGCGATTTCAAACATGATTTTACCACGTTTTACTGGTGCAACCCATCCTTCAGGAGCCCCTTTACCTTTACCCATACGAACGCCGATCGCTTTAGATGTATATGATTTATGAGGGAAAATTTTGATCCATACTTTCCCGCCACGTTTCATGTAACGAGTCATAGCAATACGAGAAGCTTCGATCTGACGGTTTGTGATCCAGTGTGATTCAACAGCTTGTAAGCCGTATTCACCGAATGCTACTTCTTTTCCGCCTTTTGCTTCACCACGCATTTTTCCGCGGAATTCACGACGGTGTTTTACACGTTTAGGTACTAACATGTTTATTTCCCTCCTTTCTCAGTGTTTTTTTTAGTTGGAAGAATTTCTCCACGATAGATCCACACTTTAACTCCTAGTTTTCCGTATGTTGTATCTGCTTCTTCCCATGCGTAATCAATATCCGCACGCAAAGTGTGAAGAGGAACTGTTCCTTCTGAGTATCCTTCTGAACGAGCAATATCCGCACCGTTTAGACGTCCAGATACTTGAGTTTTGATACCTTTAGCGCCAGAACGCATTGAACGTTGGATGGCTTGTTTTTGAGCGCGACGGAATGCAACACGGTTTTCTAATTGACGTGCAATTCCTTCACCTACTAATTTAGCATCTAAATCTGGTTTTTTGATTTCCACGATGTTGATATGGATTCTTTTACCAGTTAATTTGTTTAATTCTTTTCTTAGGTTTTCGACTTCAGATCCGCCTTTACCAATAACCATACCTGGTTTAGCTGTGTGGATTGAAATGTTTACGCGGCCAGTTGCGCGTTCGATTTCAATTGTTGATACAGCAGCATCAGCAAGTCTAGTTGAAATAAATTTACGGATTCTTAAATCTTCGTGTAAGAACTCTGCATACTCTTTTTCAGCAAACCATTTTGCATCCCAGTCGCGGATGATGCCTACACGCATTCCAATTGGATGTACTTTTTGACCCACAGATTATCCCTCCTTATTTTTCTGATACGACTACCGTGATATGACTTGTACGTTTGTTGATTGGTGAAGCTGAACCTTTTGCACGTGGACGGAAACGTTTCATTGTTGGTCCTTCGTTAACAAATGCTTCAGATACTACCAAGTTCTCAACATCTAAGTCAAAGTTGTTTTCTGCATTTGCAATTGCTGACATCAATACTTTCTCGATGATCCCAGCAGATTTGTTTGGTGTGAATTTCAAGATTGAAATTGCATCCGCAACACTTTTACCTCTGATAAGGTCAATTACTAGACGCGCTTTACGAGGTGAAGTGCGAACTGTTTTTGCAGTTGCTTTAGCTGATGTGATTTGTTCTGCCATTTGCTTTTATCCTCCCCTCGAATTAGCGTCTCGTTTTCTTGTCGTCAGCAACATGCCCACGATAAGTTCTAGTTGGTGCGAATTCACCTAATTTGTGTCCTACCATATCTTCTTGGATGTAAACTGGTACGTGTTTACGTCCATCATATACTGCGATGGTATATCCAACAAAACTTGGGAAAATTGTCGAACGACGAGACCAAGTTTTGATTACTTTTTTCTTTTCGGCCCCTGCTTGAGCTTCAACTTTACTCATTAAATGCTCATCAACGAAAGGCCCTTTCTTTAAACTACGACCCATGGTGAACCTCCTCTCAAAATGTGCGACACATGGTCAAAGTAATTATTTATTTTTACGACGAACGATAAGTTTGTCTGATTTAGCTTTCTTGTTACGAGTTTTGTAACCAAGAGCTGGTTGACCCCAAGGAGAAACTGGAGCTTTGCGTCCGATTGGAGCTTTACCTTCACCACCACCGTGTGGGTGATCGTTAGGGTTCATTACGCTACCACGTACAGTTGGGCGTTTACGCATCCAACGAGAGCGGCCAGCTTTACCAATATTGATAAGTTCGTGTTGTTCGTTACCTACAGAACCGATTGTTGCACGGCATGCAGCTAAGATCATGCGAACTTCACCAGAGTTTAAGCGGATCAATACGTATTTGCCTTCTTTACCAAGTACTTGAGCACTTGTACCAGCAGAACGGATCAATTGTCCACCTTTACCAGGTTTCATTTCAATATTGTGGATCACAGTACCAACTGGAATGTTTTCTAAAGGAAGAGCATTTCCGACTTTGATATCTGCTTCTGGACCTGAAACAAGTTTCATTCCAACTTGTAGTCCTTTTGGTGCTAAGATGTAAGCTTTCACTCCATCTTCATAATGTACTAACGCGATGTTAGCTGAACGGTTTGGATCATATTCGATCGTTTGAACAGTAGCAACAACGTTGTCTTTGTTACGTTTGAAATCGATCACGCGGTATTGGCGTTTGTGTCCGCCACCTTGATGACGTACAGTGATGCGGCCGTTGTTGTTACGTCCAGCATGGTTTTTCAATGGCTGTAACAATGTTTTTTCAGGTGTTGATGTTGTGATTTCAGCAAAATCAGAACCTGTCATGTTACGACGGCCATTTGTGGTAGGTTTGTACTTTTTAATCGCCACGTTTTCCCCTCCTAATTTAATCAGTCATCGAGCAATGCTTATTCAGCAGCATCGAATAATTGGATTTCTTTTGAATCTTCAGTCAATGTAACGATCGCTTTGCGACGTTTTTTCGTATATCCTGCATATTTGCCCATACGTTTGAATTTCGCACGTACGTTCACGATGTTCACGTTTTTGACTTTTACGTCAAAAGCAGCTTCAACCGCTTGTTTTACTAAAGTTTTATTTGCGCGAGTGTCTACTTCGAAAGTATATTTCTTGTCATCCATGGCAAGCATTGATTTCTCAGTGATCACTGGGCGTTTGATTACGTCTAGTAAGTTCATTATGCAAGCACCTCCTCAATTTGAGTAAGAGCAGTTTGTGTTGCTAAAACTTTTGTATTTGATACAACATCTAGAACGCTAACGTTATCAGAAGTTACTACAGAAACGTTTGATAAGTTACGTGCAGATAAAGCTGCAAAGTCGTTACCAGGTTCTAGTACAACCAATACTTTAGAGTCAATAGATAATTTAGCAAGAACTTCTTTGAATTCTTTTGTTTTTGGTGCATCAAAGCTTAATCCTTCGATTGCTACCAAGTTGTTTTCAGCAACTTTTTCTGACAATACAGATTTCATTGCTAAGCGACGAACTTTTTTAGGAAGTTTGTAGCTGTAAGAACGTGGTGTTGGTCCGAAGACTACGCCACCTCCACGCCATTGTGGTGAACGGATTGATCCTTGACGAGCACGACCAGTTCCTTTTTGGCGCCATGGTTTACGGCCACCGCCTCGAACAGCGCTACGGTTTTTAACCGCATGAGTTCCTTGTCTTAATGATGCACGTTGCATAACGATTGCGTCGTATACAACACTTTCATTTGGTTCAATTCCGAAGATTTCTTCGTTAAGAGTGATTTCACCGTTTTGGCTTCCATCTTGTTTGAATAATGCTACATTCGGCATTCCTTAGTTCCTCCTTTCTTCCTACTATTATTTAGCTTTCACAGCTGATTTGATAGTGATTAATGATTTTTTCGCTCCAGGAACGTTACCTTTGATCAAGATTACGTTTCTTTCAGCATCTACACGTACAACTTCCAAGTTTTGGATAGTTACGCGGTTGCCACCCATACGGCCAGCAAGACGTTTGTTTTTGAATACACGGTTAGGTGCAACTGGACCCATTGACCCAGGACGACGATGGTAGCGAGAACCGTGAGCCATTGGTCCGCGGCTTTGGCCATGACGTTTGATAACCCCTTGGAATCCTTTACCTTTCGTAGTACCTGTTACATCAATAATGTCTCCTGCTTGGAAAACATCAACTGTAATTTCTTTTCCTACTTCATATTCTCCTAGCTCAACATTTTTGAATTCACGAATGAAGCGCTTAGGAGCCGTGTTTGCTTTTGCAACATGACCTTTCGCAGGTTTGTTTGATAAAACTTCACGCATATCTTGGTAACCAACTTGAATAGCTTCGTAGCCATCAGTTTCCATTGTTTTCACTTGTAGTACTACGTTTGGCGTAGCTTCTACAACAGTAACTGGAATTAATTCGCCAGATTCAGTGAAGATTTGTGTCATTCCCACTTTTTTCCCTAAGATTCCTTTGGTCATGAGTACACCTCCATTATTATTAGTTTAGTTTTTATAGTTTGATTTCGATGTTAACACCTGATGGTAAGTCAAGCTTCATTAAAGCATCAACTGTTTTTGGTGTTGGGTTCACAATGTCGATAAGACGTTTGTGTGTACGCATTTCGAATTGTTCGCGTGAATCTTTGTATTTGTGCGTCGCACGAATAACTGTGTAAAGACTGCGTTCAGTTGGTAATGGAATTGGACCAGAAACGCCAGCTCCAGTTCTTTTTGCAGTTTCCACGATTTTATCCGCTGATTGATCTAAAATACGGTGTTCATACGCTTTTAAACGGATACGAATTTTTTGTTTTGCCATCTTGTTCCCTCCTTCGCCTATTTTGAAAAGTAGACATAGCTCCACGAAAATTTCCGTCACGCTCGTTCGTGGCAAAGCGTCCGGGCGTGTCGCAACCTCTCGTTTCTTAGCCGACAAAATCATTTTGATTTCGTCTGTGCCATTCACCTAAGGTAAACGCACCTTTGTCATTATAATATATCTAAATGCACAACGCAAGGTTTTTTTGCTGTAAAAAACATTTTATTTTCATAAGTTTTCATTTTATTGAGAAAAGAGAAATCCTTCTCTATTTACAAGTGAATTTGCTGTTTTTCTTTTAGTTTCTTCCAACTATGCCAGAAAAAGCCAACCCTCAACATGGAGAGTTGGCTCAAAACATTTCTTTATGTATTACTTGCAAAAGTGAAGGATCAACGGCGAACAATGAACTTTGCTATTTTTTTGATAAGCAGTACCAAAAGATACATTAAATAAATAAGAAATCCTATAAAGACAAATTGAAAGAAGCGAACCATGAATACTAGGTCGAAAGAAAATCTTAACCAACCTATCCATAAAATTGCAATAAACAACAATTTTACTCTTAGATTTATTCTTCTAATAAATAGCCATGAGAGAAAATCATCTGTCGGTTGTTTTGTAGCCTTGTATTCTCTAAATATTTTCATCAAACGACAGCCTCCTAGAAAAAGCATGATGGTATATATTTTATAGTAGAATGTTCCCTTTCATAAAATCAATTATAAACGAACAAGGAGGTGAATGCTTGTGTTGTTTTCATCTATGTCATTGTTTGGGTGGGGACAGCACACACATGATCACGCGATTTAATTAAGAGGAAACGCTCGCCAAAACAAGACACGCATCTTTTACATAAAAAAAGTTCGAGGCAAAGAATCAAGATCCTTACCTCGAACTTTAACGTCCGAATAGATGTTACTTCATTAGGCTTAAAATGAATTAAGCTTTGATTTCTGTAACGACACCGGCACCAACTGTACGTCCGCCTTCACGGATTGAGAATTTAGTACCGTTTTCGATAGCGATTGGGTGGATTAATTCAACTTCCATTGTTACGTTGTCGCCAGGCATAACCATTTCAGTTCCTTCTGGTAATTCAACAACACCAGTTACGTCAGTCGTACGGAAGTAGAATTGTGGACGGTAGTTAGTGAAGAATGGAGTATGACGTCCACCTTCTTCTTTAGTCAACACGTATACTTCTGCAGAGAATTTTGTATGAGGTGTGATTGTACCTGGTTTAGCTAAAACTTGACCACGTTGGATGTCTTCACGTGAAACACCACGTAGTAACGCACCAATGTTATCGCCTGCTTCAGCGTAGTCTAATAATTTACGGAACATTTCAACACCAGTTACTGTTGTTTGAGCTGTTTCTTCTGCGATACCAACGATATCGATAACATCACCAACGCGAACTTGTCCACGTTCAACACGTCCTGTAGCAACAGTACCACGACCAGTGATTGAGAATACGTCCTCAACTGGCATCATGAATGGTTTGTCGTTGTCACGTTCTGGAGTTGGGATATATTCGTCAACTGCAGCCATCAATTCAAGAATTTTTTCTTCGTATGAAGCGTCGCCTTCTAAAGCTCTTAAAGCTGAACCAGCGATTACAGGAACATCGTCACCAGGGAATTCGTATTCTGTTAATAGGTCACGAACTTCCATTTCAACTAATTCTAGTAATTCTTCATCATCAACCATATCTACTTTGTTCAAGAATACAACGATGTATGGTACACCAACTTGACGAGATAATAGGATGTGTTCACGAGTTTGAGGCATAGGGCCGTCAGCAGCAGAAACAACTAAGATTGCTCCGTCCATTTGAGCAGCACCAGTGATCATGTTTTTAACGTAGTCCGCGTGTCCTGGGCAGTCAACGTGAGCGTAGTGACGTGCGTCAGTTTCGTACTCAACGTGAGCTGTTGAGATAGTGATTCCGCGTTCGCGTTCTTCTGGAGCACCATCGATTTGATCGTAAGCCATTGCTTGGCCGCCGTTTTTCTTAGATAGTACAGTTGTGATTGCAGCTGTTAAAGTTGTTTTACCATGGTCAACGTGTCCGATAGTACCAATGTTAACGTGTGGTTTCGAACGGTCAAATTTTTCTTTTGCCATTTTAAAATATCCTCCCTAAAATTACAGTTTAATTTTTTATTTGTCTGATAGGTATGTGATGGACAAAACTGCCAATCACATGCCCGTATCATCAAAAGTTATTTTACACGAAACTGCATAAAAAATACAGTCTCTAGATAAATCTCTTCACGAGACTACCTTGCCTTAAGAAATTATTCAGCTTTTCCGCCGTTTTTCTTAATGATTTCTTCTTGAACAGATTTCGGTACGTCTTCGTAGTGGTCAAATACCATCATGAATGTACCACGTCCTTGAGTTGCTGAACGCAATGTTGTTGCATATCCGAACATTTCTGCCAATGGAACGATCGCATTAACGATTTGTGAGTTACCGTGTGCTTCCATTCCTTCAACACGTCCGCGACGGCTTGTTACGTGTCCCATGATATCACCTAAGTAATCTTCTGGTACAGTGATCGTAACTTTCATCATTGGTTCAAGGATCACAGGGCGTGCGTGTTTTGCAGCAGCTCTTAGAGACATAGATGCAGCAACACGGAACGCTGTTTCATTTGAATCGACGTCATGGTATGAACCATCGTAAAGTTTTGCTTTGATATCCACTAATGGATAACCAGCAAGAACACCGTTATTCATTGATTCTTCTAATCCTTTTTCAACTGCTGGGATGTATTCACGTGGAACCACACCACCAACGATTGCGTTTTCGAATTCGAAGCCTTTTCCTTCTTCGTTTGGTGTAAATTCAACCCATACGTGACCGTATTGACCTTTACCACCAGACTGACGTACGAATTTACCTTCCGCTTTAGTTGCTTCACGGAATGTTTCGCGGTAAGAAACTTGAGGCGCACCAACGTTTGCTTCAACTTTAAATTCGCGTTTCATACGGTCTACTAATACGTCCAAGTGCAACTCACCCATACCTGAGATAACTGTTTCACCTGTTTCAACGTTTGTTTCAACACGGAATGAAGGATCTTCTTCTGCAAGTTTTTGCAACGCAATACCCATTTTATCTTGGTCAGCTTTTGATTTAGGCTCAACAGCGACTTGGATAACTGGTTCTGGGAATTCGATTGATTCAAGGATAACTGGCGCGTCTAACGCACACAATGTGTCCCCTGTTGTTGTATCTTTCAATCCAACAGCAGCGGCGATATCACCTGAATACACTTTGTCGATTTCTTGACGAGTGTTTGCGTGCATTTGTAGAATACGACCGATACGTTCTTTTTTGCCTTTAGATGCGTTCAATACGTATGAACCACTTTCAAGGACACCAGAATAGACACGGAAGAAAGTTAGACGACCTACGAATGGGTCAGTCATTACTTTAAATGCTAATGAAGCAAAAGGAGCTTCGTCATCTGCAGGACGAGTTGTTTCTTCGTCTGTTTTTGAGTCAATACCTTTGATTGCTTCGATATCTAATGGTGATGGCAAGTAATCAAGAACAGCATCCAACATCAATTGGACCCCTTTATTCTTGAATGCTGAACCAGCCAATACAGGGAAGAACTCAACGTTGATTGTTGCACGGCGGATACCAGCAACTAATTCTTCTTGAGTGATTTCTTCACCTTCAAGATATTTCATCATTAGTTCTTCGTCTGTTTCAGCAACAGCTTCGACTAATTTTTCACGCCATTCTTGTGCTTGTTCTGCATATTCTTCAGGGATTTCAGTTTCTTGGATGTCTGTGCCTAGATCGTTTGTGTAGATCTCTGCTTTCATCGTTACCAAGTCAATGATACCTGTGAAGTTATCTTCAGAACCGATTGGCAATTGGATTGGATGCGCGTTCGCTTGTAAGCGATCGTGCAATGATTTTACTGAGTATAAGAAGTCTGCACCGATTTTATCCATTTTGTTACAGAATACGATACGAGGCACTCGGTACTCAGTTGCTTGACGCCAAACAGTTTCTGTTTGAGGTTCAACACCTGATTGTGCATCAAGTACAGTTACAGCACCATCCAATACACGTAGAGAACGTTGAACTTCGATTGTGAAGTCTACGTGTCCTGGTGTATCGATGATATTTACGCGGTAACCTTTCCACTGCGCAGTAGTGGCAGCAGATGTAATTGTGATACCACGTTCTTGTTCTTGCTCCATCCAGTCCATCTGTGAAGCTCCTTCGTGAGTTTCACCGATTTTATGGATTTTACCAGTATAGTACAAGATACGCTCTGTTGTTGTAGTTTTACCTGCATCAACGTGAGCCATGATACCAATATTACGAGTTTTTTCTAGCGAAAATTCTCTTGCCATTTTCTTACTCCTCTCTTTATTTAAATCGATTGTAAATTGACTTTCTGCTGCGGGGTTAGCCGACAGACAGAGAGGATCTTACCAACGATAATGAGCAAATGCGCGGTTCGCGTCTGCCATTTTGTGTGTATCTTCGCGTTTTTTAACAGAAGCTCCAGTGTTGTTTGCAGCGTCCATGATTTCTTTCGCTAAGCGTTCTTCCATTGTGTGTTCACCGCGCAAGCGAGCGTAGTTAACTACCCAACGTAGCGCTAAAGTCGTACGACGTTCAGGGCGAACTTCAACTGGTACTTGATAGTTTGAACCCCCAACACGACGTGCTTTAACTTCAAGAACAGGCATAACATTGTTCATTGCTTGTTCAAACACTTCTAATGGATCGTTACCTGTAGATTCTTTGATCAAATCAAAGGCATTATAGATAATATTAGCAGCAACACCGCGTTTTCCGTCAACCATTACACGGTTGATCAAGCGAGTTACTAATTTTGAGTTATAAATAGGATCTGGTAAAACATCACGTTTTGCAACAGGACCTTTACGTGGCATCCGTAACTCCTCCTTCCGAAATATTCTTCATAGTTGATCGAACGACTATTATATAGTAGGTTCGATTTTCATTTGTAGTAAATAATTAAAATTAAGCTTTAGGTCTTTTCGTACCGTATTTAGAACGGCTTTGTTTACGATCGTTTACACCAGCAGTATCAAGTGCACCACGAACGATATGGTAACGTACCCCTGGTAAGTCTTTTACACGTCCACCGCGTAATAGTACCACGCTGTGTTCTTGTAAATTGTGACCAATCCCTGGGATATAAGCAGTAACTTCAATTAAGTTTGACAAACGAACACGAGCATATTTACGTAAAGCTGAGTTCGGTTTTTTAGGTGTCATTGTACCCACACGTGTAGCTACCCCACGTTTTTGAGGAGAGTTCACGTTTGTTTGAGTTTTCTTAAAGCTGTTATATCCTTTGTTCAAAGCAGGTGAATTAGATTTTTCCACCTTTGATTTACGAGGTTTACGTACTAATTGGTTAATTGTAGGCATTCCTAGTTCCTCCTTCCCACGATTCACATCTAGTTCCACACATCCAGGTGGTTCTTTTTTTGCGATAAAAAATAAATGCAAGTTATGCATCTTTATCAAATATGCTTTGATAAACAGTCAGCACGTCCCTAAACAGAGACCTGTAGATAAAGCACCTTGGTTAGAATATCATGGATAAAAAAGATTGTCAACCAAACATATACATTTTTTTCTGTCACATAAAATTTCTGGTATGCTCCCTATCTTTTTCGCTGAAATCAAGCTAAAATAGCAAGTAAAGAGCTACAAAATTGCTGGAGGGATAGGAATGAACTTAAAACAATTAGTAGGTATCAAAGCAGCAGAATTTGTTGAAGACGGGATGATCGTTGGACTAGGAACTGGATCAACTGCTTATTATATGGTAGAAGAAATCGGACGTCGCATGCGTGAAGAAGGATTGAAAATCACTGGGGTCACTACTTCTAGCGGCACAAAAGCACAAGCAGAAGGCTTAGGTATCCCTTTGAAAAGTATCGATGAAGTTTCGATGGTCGATTTGACGATCGATGGTGCCGATGAGATCAGCGCGGATTTCCAAGGAATCAAAGGTGGCGGTGCTGCCCTATTGTTTGAAAAGATCGTTGCAACGTATTCCAAACAAACGATCTGGATCGTTGATGGGTCAAAAATGGTGGATCAATTAGGACACTTCCCACTCCCTGTCGAAGTCATCCCTTATGGTTCTCAACAATTGATGCGTCTTTTTGAAGAAAAAAACTATCAACCTGTCTTACGTCAAACGGAAGCTGGAGAGACCGTCGTAACAGATAGCGGTCATTATATTATTGACCTTCATTTAGAACGAATCGAAGACCCTGAAAAATTAGCGGCTTACTTGGATCAATTAGTCGGCGTGGTCGAACACGGCTTGTTTTTAAATATGGTTTCAAAGGTAGTCGTTGCCTCTGAAAATGGCGTGGATGTACTTGATACTCCCTTTCAAAAATAATGGTAAAGAGATTCGTTGAAAATACCTAAAAAAACTATCTTTTTCAGTTACTTTATGCTACATTTTTACTTGTCTCAAACACTTAGAAAACTTTGCTAGAAAGGAATCACCATGAAGATTATCGGTTATGCACGTACAACTATCAATGATGTCGATTTGACGGCTCAAATGCAAAAACTCTCTGATTTTGGTTGTCACGAAATTTTTCACGAAACTTATGGTCAAAAAGATACTTTATCTGACACAATTTGCTTAGAGAAAGTCATCGATAAAATGGAGCAAGGCGATACATTGGTTATTTGCCAACTTCACCATTTAGGAAAATCGACAAGACAATTAACAGAATTCACGAAATTATTCAAAGACCGTGGGTTACATCTAGTCAGCATCACAGAAAAAATCGATACTCGCGAACCTATGGGGACGGTCTACTTCCAGTTGATGGAAGGATTAGCTGAGATGGAGTGTGCATTGATCAAAGAACGCACACTGATTGGATTAGAAGAAGCACGTAAAAAAGGAAAAATCGGCGGTCGACCAAAAATCGATGCCAAAACAATCAAAAAAATTCGTCGACTTTACTATGAAAAGAAAGAAACGATCCAATTTATTTCTTCCAAATGCGGCGTTTCAGTCGGCACTTGCTACAAATACATCAATCTACCTGAAAAAGAGATTCAGCAATTATTCAACTAGTGAGCGAGTGGAATTTCGAGGATTTCATCATCTGATAGCTAGAAGCCACACCCACTCACCAAACAGAAATTATTTTACTTATTTATAAAAAAGGTTGTTAGACAAGTTTTATGAGCAAAGCTCTGTAATAACGCTTGTTTCACAGCCTTTTTTTTAGTTATCCTGTGACCTTTTGGACAAACTGCTTTCATTTTACAATGGAAATCTTATGAAAAACATTGTACAATAAGGCAGAACTGAAATTTTCAGAAATATCACTTATTTTTAAAAGGAGAGTTAAACATGCCAAAATTAGTTTTTTCTCGTCACGGTCTTAGCGAATGGAATGCATTGAACCAATTTACTGGTTGGGCTGATGTAAACCTAGCACCAGAAGGAATCGAAGAAGCAAAAGAAGGCGGACGTAAAATCAAAGAAGCTGGAATTGAATTTGATGTTGCTTATACTTCTGTATTAACTCGTGCTATCAAAACTTGTAACTTGATTTTAGAATACTCAGATCAACTTTGGGTACCACAAATCAAATCATGGCGCTTAAACGAACGTCATTATGGTAAATTACAAGGTCTAAATAAAAAAGAAACAGCAGAAAAATACGGTGACGAACAAGTTCACATCTGGCGTCGTTCATATGACACTCTTCCTCCTGATGAAGGTTCAGCAGCAAACGATCGTCGTTATGCAATGTTAGACAAACGCGACGTACCTGGTGGCGAAAACTTGAAAGTTACTTTAGAACGCGCATTGCCATTCTGGCAAGACGAAATTGCACCAGCTTTGTTAGACAACAAAACTGTCTTAGTTGCTGCACACGGTAACTCTTTACGCGCATTAGCAAAACACATCGAAGGAATCTCTGATGAAGACATCATGGATCTTGAAATCCCAACAGGTCAACCACTTGTTTATGAATTAAACGACGACTTGACTGTTATCAAAAAATACTACTTATAATAGATACTCTATTATAAGTAAAACAGCCTCATCATCTTTTATTATTATAAGAGATGATGGGGCTGTTTTTTTAGATATTGGGTGGATGCAGACTTCGCTACTTAATACTAATGGTACTAAATTACATACTACCTATATGAATGTACTAGTAAAAATCGTTCGAAAGAAACAAAATTAACTAGAATTGGTTTAGTTGTTTACACATTAATTGGACCAGCGACAGCAAGAGAACAAATAGATTATACGAGCTATGTAACATAATAGCAGGGAATATATTGTTGGTTTTCACGTATAGATATGTTGTAGCTAAAGTCAAAAATAGAACTTGGACCATTGCGAATAGATTTCCACCATATGTAAAGCTATGCCCATAGAAAAAGAATCCTGTTGAAACCAAACCCAAAACTATTTTTAACCAACTAGAATCAGTTATACTCAAAAATAGGTAACGGTAAACTAATTCTTCTCTTATTGGGGCAATCACGATGACAGAAAATAGAACAACACTATCGAAATTTTGTGAGACTACTTCAAATCTGCCAAATAGAAGTATCATATATATATAAAATTCGTCACTAACAAAAGTAGCAAAGTGAATCCTACTTGTTTCATCATTGACAGATTCAGACCTTTTAAGGCTCGATTTAATACGGGCATGCAAAGTACGTAAATAAATAGGATCATTAGCAAATTTAGACCCAATTGATTATTTTCTAATAGCTTGAGAATGGGCTTACTTCTTATGATTCCAAAGTTTATTATAGAAAAAATGATTACCCATATAGTCAGAATGATACTTTTTTTTAGAGTTAACTGAATACTATCTACCTCCATCTAAACCACTAACCAATCGGGCGATTGAACATTCTGCATTCTTCTTCCTATCGCCCTTCCACAGGAGCATCTTACTATGTAAAAGTACTGTTTATTGCTTTCACCACCAACTTTCTCAATCATCTCAAAATGCTAATCCTTACTTAATGATTATACCTTTTCTTTTTTTAGTATAGCAAGATACCAGAAAAGTAAACTTATTCGATAATTTTTATCCATACAGTATTTGCATGTTTTTCTAAATGATCGATTCGCAAAAATCACAAACGGATGTATTCCCCCCACTACCCTTTCGTTATTCAAAAATAAAACAAACTGAGACCAACTCAACCATAATCCTTTTTATTTTACCACTTTTTTCTAAAAACGATGGTTATATGGAAAAAGCGGTTACATAAATGTTATTTTCCAGGTTATTATTAATTTGTGAGATACAAACAGATCAAATGATTGCATCTTACAAACGAAATAAAAAATAAAAAAATTCATATAGATAGAGGAGAGACAAGATGATCAAAAACAATTTAAAAACAATGATGGTAGCAGGTATGGTATTTTTGAGTTTAGGAGGATCTGTTTCAACATTCGCAACAAGTCTATCCACAACTGACTTAGTTAGCACAAGTAAACAGGCAATTGAACAAGAGCTATATATCCATAATGGGAACTTTGATGCAGGGTTTGATCGTTGGATCGTGAGTGACCCAGCCACAAATAATCCAACACTTCAAACAGTTAATGGAAATAACTTTGCATTAGCAAAAAATGGTGAAAACGTTCATCAGTATGTCACATTAAAACCAAATACGACTTATACATTTAGTTATGATGTTGCCGCAAGCGAATCTTCTCCAGGTCGTGTTGAATTAGGAATCATGACTCATGGTGTAGGGTTTGATGTATTAGAACGTAGTGAACATAATAATGAGGACTGGGAACGTGGCAAACTTACATTTACGACGCCAGACGCTGAAAATACATACCTTGTGCGCTTTGCTTCTACATGGAATGGGTGGGCGACATATGACAATATCGAAGTTACGACTGAGTCAGACGTGACGGAAACAAGATTGCTGTCTGTAGGAAGAGAAGGAAGCCGAGCGCTTGCTTATTTAACATTGACACCTGAACGTTTTAACAGTCGAGAAAGATTAATGGTTACTGTTAATGGAAGATATCTTTTTGAAACATATAATGGAACCAACTACTATTCTTCTAGAAGAACAGTTGATGGAAACATCCAAGTACGACAAACTATTGCTGGTACTTCAGGTCAAGTCATCCGAGTTTATAGAGTACCTGGGCATCCAGGACAAAGCACAACAGGACGAGTATTATTAGAATCACTGACTTTAGATACTGATATTTAATTTTCAAATAATTAGCAACTACTGTTGATAGCAAACCTAACTTTTTTGGACTAGAAAGAAACTTTCTTCTTTCTAGTCTTTTTAAATTGTTAAAAAAATGACTGCCAATTTCTCTTAAAAGAAAGTTAGGCAGTCATTTTTTCTTGCTATTTAACTCTTATTTACCCTTGAATCGCTGTTTCCAATCCAACTTCGATCATATCATTGAATGTTGTTTGGCGTTCGCTGGCTGTTGTTTCTTCGCCTGTGATCAGATGGTCACTGACTGTCATGATTGCTAGTGTCTGTACTTTGTATTTTGCACCTAGATAGTACAGCGCAGCAGCTTCCATTTCAACGCCCATCACGCCAAGTTCTGCTAACTTGAATGTTTCTGTCAAATCGTCTTTGTAGAAAGAATCTTCTGATAGCACGTTACCAACGTGGGTAGTAAAGCCTTTTTCTTTTGCCACTTCGTATGCTTTCAACAACAAGTCAAAATCACAGATTGGTGGGAAGTGGAATGCATTGAAATTCTTTTCGATCATAGAAGAACTTGTCGCAGCTCCTTGTGCTAATACTAGGTCACGGACGTGTACGTCTTTTGACAAGGCACCGCATGTTCCTACACGAATCAATTTTTTTACATCATAGGAATTTACCAACTCATGGGCATAGATCATCGCTGATGGCATCCCCATCCCTGTTCCTTGAACAGAGACTCTTTCTCCTTTATACGTTCCAGTATACCCAAGCATACCGCGTACTTGGTTGTAACAAACCGGATTCTCTAAAAAAGTTTCTGCAATATATTTTGCTCTTAGTGGATCTCCAGGAAGTAAAATCTTATCTGCGATCTCTCCTGGTTTTGCTTCAATATGAACACTCATTTTCAAACCTCGCAATCAATTTTTTATAATAAAGAAAGTGTTTCTTTGATCAATGATTTAAATGTTTGTTTGACTCTCTCAGTTGTTTCAACGACTTCTTCGTGATTCAAGTTCGCTTGCATACCCGCAGCCAAGTTGGTGATACAAGAGATACCTAAGACTTTCAAACCGCTATGTGCTGCAACAATGACTTCTGGTACAGTCGACATACCGACTGCATCTGCCCCCATCACTCGAGACATCCGAATCTCAGCTGGTGTTTCGTATGTTGGACCAGAATAACCCATATACACGCCTTCTTTTAATTCTACATCTAATGAGGCTGCTGCTGCTTTTGCAATTTCACGATAGGCTTTTGTATAGGCTTCACTCATATCAGGGAAACGAGGACCCATTTCTTCGTCATTTGGTCCAATCAATGGATTTTGACCTGTAAAGTTGATATGATCGGTGATCAACATCAAGTCTCCTGGTGCAAATGATTCGTTCACTCCACCACACGCATTCGTTACGACTACTGAATGAGCGCCCAATGCAGCCATTACACGTACTGGATAAGTGACGGTTTGCATGGAATGACCTTCATAAAAATGGAAGCGTCCTTGCATCGCCAATACTTTTTTCCCTGAAAGTGTCCCATAGACAAGCTGTCCTGCATGCCCAACAACTGTCGAAGTTGGGAAGAAAGGAATCTTGTCATAAGGAATCACGATCGCTTCTTCGATTTCTTCTGCTAATTCTCCTAAGCCTGAACCGAGGATCATCCCGAAATCGATGGTGCCTACCCCTTTACTTTTGATAAACGCTGTCGTTTCTTGTAACATCTCATTTAATTTCATTGTTTTTCTCCTATATATAAAATTTTGATTGTTCGATCTTACATAATAAAGCCAATGATGATTCACAAGTGGATGCTGCTGTTGCTTATTTCAATAATTTCAAGAAGCTTTCGCCATTTTCAGTAGCTGCTACGTCAAAGTTTTCGGCAATCGTTGCAGAGATATCCGCATAATAGCCTTGTGGTAAACTGCCTTGCTCGTTCATCTGTTTACTATAAGCAAGTAGCGGCACGTATTCCCGAGTATGATCAGTACCAGTAAAGGTCGGATCATTCCCATGGTCAGCGGTGATCAACAATAAGTCATCGTCTGCCATTGCATCGAATAATTCTGGAAGACGCAAGTCAAAATCTTCGATCGCACGCGCGTAACCAACCACATCTCGGCGGTGACCGTATAACGCATCAAAGTCAACTAAGTTAGTGAAACTCAAACCAGTGAAGTCTTGTTTCATCACGTTCAATAATTGATCGACGCCATCCATATTACTCTTCGTACGAACAGAGTCAGTGATGCCTTGACCATTGAAAATATCATTGATCTTACCTACCGCGATGACATCTTTGCCTGCTTCTTTCAATGAGTCTAAAACTGTATGACCAAATGGATCTAATGCGTAATCGTGACGGTTGCTTGTTCGTGTAAAGTTGCCGGGTTCTCCCACATACGGGCGTGCAATGATTCGACCGATCATATAAGGATCATCTTTTGTAATCTCACGAACATATTCACAAATTCGATACAGTTCTTCTAAAGGAATAATTTCTTCATGTGCAGCAATTTGTAATACTGGATCAGCTGACGTATAAACAATCAAGTCACCTGTTTTCATTTGATGCTCACCAAAGTCGTCAATGACGGCTGTTCCGCTATACGGTTCATTACAAACGATTTTACGTCCAGAGAAGTCTTCGATTTTCTTCAGTAATTCGTCGGGGAAGCCGTTTGGAAAAACACGAAATGGCGTTTTGATATTCAAACCCATGATTTCCCAGTGACCAGTCATTGTATCTTTACCGACAGAAACTTCTTCTAATTTCGTTGCATAGCCTTGGTGGTCTTCTATCGCTTGAACACCTTCTAATGGACGGATCGTCCCTAATCCAAGTTGCTCCAAATTCGGTATCGTCAACCCAGCTTCTTTGGCAATATGACCTAACGTATCCGAGCCTTTATCTCCGAATTTTTCAGCATCAGGTGCTTCTCCGATTCCGACTGAATCCATGACGATCAAATGTACGCGTTTAAACATGAGTATTCCTTCTTTCTATTTATTTTCTTTATAAAGTAAAAAGGGCGAGACGAAAAAAACTTCCCGTAACCCGCCCTTTTTAATCACTAAACGATTATTTGGATTTTATATAATTCTTACCGTTTGCTTTTGGTCCAGATGCTTTACCTAAGAACGCCACTAAAACGATGATCGTCAATAGATAAGGCGCAATTTGTAGTAACACTGGTGGAATCGATGAGATCACTGGTAATTGCGCACCGATAATACTTAAACTTTGCGCAAATCCAAAGAATAATGAAGCGCCCATCGCACCTAAAGGATTCCATTTACCAAAAATCATGGCAGCCATCGAGATGAACCCTTGACCGACAATCGTTCCTGCTGAAAAGTTCCCAGAGATTGATTGAGCAAAAACAGCACCACCCATCCCTCCAAGTAGTCCAGAAATCATTACACCTGAATAGCGCATCGCGTAAACATTGATTCCTAATGTATCCGCAGCTTGCGGATTTTCCCCAACAGAACGTAAACGTAAACCAAATTTTGTTTTGAAGATAATGAACCATGCAATAACAGCAATCAAAATTGCACAATACGCTGGTAGAAATGTACTTCTAAAGAAAATTTGTCCAATTACTGGAATATCTGCCAACCCAGGAAATGAAAAGTAACCTAAGTTTTGTGAGATATTGTCTGTTTGACCTTTACCATACCACGCTTTGATCAAAAATACACCTAAAGCAGGTGCCATCAAATTGATGACCGTCCCACTGATGATATGATCTGCTCGTAAGCTGACTGTAGCGACTGCATGAATCAATGAAAAGAGGACACCGACCACACCGCCGACTAAAATAGCGATCCAAGGAGTCATTGAGCCTAGGGTATCACTCATCGTCAAGTTAAAGACGACTGCACTAAACGCACCCATTACCATAATGCCTTCTAACCCAACGTTGACGATTCCGCTTCGTTCAGAAAACGTTCCGCCTAATGAAGTTAAGATCAACGGTGTCGAATAAACGAGTGTCGATGTAAGGATCAAAGAGATCAGTTCTACTGTTGACATTACAGCTCTCCTCCTTCTTGATTTTGATGATTCGGTTCCGTTTCAATCGTTGCAACGATCTCTTCTTGTTTTTTCCCTTGGAAGAATTTCGCCATAAGGAAACGAATCAAGAAGTTGATACCAACGAAGAAGATGATCAAGGCAATCGACACGTTGACGATCTCAAACGGTACACCAGCACCTGTTTGCATCCCCAATCCACCAATTTTTAGAACACTGAATAATAGCGCAGATAGTAAAATACCGATGGCAGAGCCAGAACCTAATAATGAAACGGCCATACCGTCAAAACCAATTGATAGAGAAGTCGTTTGGACAAAGAAGTTTTGATACGTTCCTAGACCTTCTACCACACCACCTAAGCCAGCTAAACCACCAGAAATGACCATTGATAAGATAATTGTTCGTTTACTGCTCATCCCTGCATATTCAGAGGCAAAAGGATTCAATCCAACGGAACGGATCTCAAATCCTAATGTTGTTTTCTTCATAACGATCCATACCACTACTAACGCGATCAACGCCAAGAACAGTCCACCATTCACGCGGGAACCGCCAAACATCTGGGTCAACCAAGGAATACGTAACGAAGCATTCTGACTGATCATATTTGAAGAGTCTAAACTAGAACGATAAGATTCCGGCATAACTTCATGAAGTGTATACGTACTTAAATAAAGCAAAATATAGTTCATCATGATCGTCACGATTACTTCACTTGTGCCGAAGAACGCTCGCAACAATCCTGGAATCGCTGCAGCCATGGCTCCAGCAAGTGCGCCTAAGATCACACACATTGGTAACAAAACAGCTTTGGGTAAATCAGGAAACGCTAATGCAGTCCAGATACTCACGATCCAACCACACAACGCTTGCCCAGAAAGCCCGATATTAAAGAATCCAGCTGAATTGGCAACAGAAAAACCTAATGCTGTAAAAATCAAAGGAGTTGCTTCTCTTAATGTTTCACCGATACTTCTTTGAGAACCTAACGAAGCATTCAACATCGAAGAATATCCTTGAATTGGATGGTAACCAAAGGCAACCATCAAAATCGCACCTAAAATCAAACCTAAAATAACTGAAAATATAGGTACTAGCAGATTACGAAACCTTTCGCTACGATCATTCATGTGCGTCACCCACCTTTTCTAACTCTCTTCGTGCTTCTTCTAAAGTATAGCCCGCCATCAATAGACCTAGCTCATTTTCAGATGTTTCTTTTGGATCAACGATCCCTACGATTTTTCCTTCATGGATTACCGCAATACGATCTGACACATTTAAAATTTCTTCTAATTCAAAACTGATCAATAAGACTGCTTTGAATTTATCCCGTTGTTCAATCAAGCGTTTATGAATAAACTCGATCGCCCCAACATCTAACCCACGTGTCGGATTCGCAACGATCAATAGATCAGGGTCACGATCGATTTCACGTGCAATGATGGCTTTTTGTTGATTCCCACCGGATAATGCTTTCGCTGGTACTAATTCGCTCGTCGTTCGTACATCGTACTCATCGATCAAGTCTCTGGCATGTTCATTCATCACGCCGTAATTCAATAAGCCATTTTTGCTATATGGTTTTTGATAGTACGTTTGCATCGCAATATTTTCAGATAAAGTCATATCAAGGACTAAGCCATATTTATGACGATCCTCCGGTACATGTCCTAGCCCAGCTTCTGTGATTTTACGTGGTTTTTTATTTGTCACGTCTTCGTCTTTCAGGCGAACCGTGCCACTTTCCACTTTACGTAAACCGGTCAACGCTTGGATCAATTCCGACTGTCCATTGCCATCGATACCAGCTATCCCCAACACTTCACCTGCTCGCACTTCTAAGCTCAAGTCTTTTACCGCTTCTAATCCACGGTTTTCTTTGACTACAAGATTTTCGACAGAAAGTACGACTTCTTGCGGACGTGCTTCTTTTTTCATTGTTTTGAATGAAACGGTTCTTCCGACCATCATATCAGCTAACTGCTGAGAAGAAACATCTTTCACATTGACAGTTCCGATACCTTGTCCACGTCGGATAACGGTACAACGATCAGCAACTGCTTTGATTTCATCTAATTTATGTGTGATCAAAATGATCGATTTTCCTTCTTTAACTAATTCTTTCATGATCACGATCAATTCATCGATTTCTTGCGGCGTCAATACAGCTGTCGGCTCGTCAAAAATCAAGACATCTGCACCACGATAGAGTGTTTTCAAAATCTCAACACGTTGTTCCATACCGACAGAAATATCACGAACGTATGCATCTGGATTCACTGCTAAGCCATATTGTTCAGACAATCGTTTGATTTCTTCACGGGCTTTTTTGCGATTCAAGATACCGCCTGCACTTGGCTCACTTCCCAATACGATATTTTCTGTTACTGTGAATGCATCGACTAACATAAAGTGTTGATGCACCATTCCGATCCCTAATTGATTCGCTTTCGTTGGGCTCGTGATGTTTACTTCTTTGCCGTGCATCAAAATCTCACCAGATGTTGGCTCTAAAAGACCTGATAAAACATTCATTAACGTTGATTTACCTGCACCATTTTCACCAAGCAAGGCATGGATTTCTCCTGCTTTTACTTGAAGGTTGATGTTGTCATTTGCTTTGAAAGTACCGAATTGTTTCGTGATATTTCGCATTTCGATGACAATATTTTCTTGATCCACATTTTTCACATCCTAACAATTTATATCCAGGCGACATTGTCTAAAAAATAAAAGGGACGATCATAGTCGTTCACAAAAACGCCTACGATCGAATAACCAAAATCCAAGGAGTTCAGCTACTTGAAACGAGTTGTTCCCTTATCCAAATCGGGGTAGCTAACAACTTGAATAAAAAAACAACAATAGATAATAACTAAACGATAGCCCTGTTAAACAATTGTCCAACAAGGCTATAGAAATGGAATTTATTAGCTTTCAGGAGTTTCTGGAACTTCGATATCGCCTGAAATGATTTTTTCTTTCGCTTCGTCTACTGCTTTTTTCGCTTCATCAGAAAGTTGTCCTTCAGTGATACCTACACCGTCTTCTTTCAAACCATAAACAGTGTGTTCGCCACCAGGGAAATTACCATCTGCTGATTGTTGCGCTAAATCTTTTACAACTGTTCCTACACCTTTAAGTGTTGATGTCAATGTGAAGTTTTTGTCTTCACCATCTAATGTGTAGTTACCTTCGTCAGATTGGTCACGGTCAACACCGATTACCCAAACTTTTTTGTCGCCTGATTCATTCAATGATTTTGCTTCTTGGAAGACACCGTTACCTGTACCACCTGAAGCATGGAAAATGATGTCGGCATTTTGTGCGTACATACCTTGTGCAATTGAACGTCCTTTATCTGGAGCTGAGAAGTCACCAGCGTATTGGTTCAATACTTCGATTTCTTTGTTCAACGCTTCAGCGCCGGCTTTCACACCTGCATTGAAACCAGCTTCAAAGCGGTCGATTACTTCACCTTTAACTCCACCGATAAAGCCAACAACATTTGTTTCAGTTGTGTAAGCTGCTGCGATTCCTGCAAGGTAAGAAGCTTCGTTGTCTTTAAATGTTGCTGAAACTACGTTGTCTTTTCCTTCAATGACATCATCAATGATCGCAAAGTTTGTTTCAGGATTACTTGTTGCTTGTTCTTCGATCGCTGGTTTTAATTTAAACCCGATCCCAAAAATTGTTTTGAAGCCTGCGTTCAACGCTTGATCGATATTTGGGATATAATCTGATTCATTTGATGATTGGAAATATTGGAAGCCGTCATTTCCGCGAGACAAGCCTTGTTCTTTACCCCAATCTTCTAACCCTTCCCAAGCTGACTGGTTGAATGAACGGTCATCGACGCCACCAGTATCTGTAATCAATGCTGCAGTTGCTGTTCCTGATGCACTGTTTCCACCTGTTGAATCAGTAGAATCTGAACCGCCGTTACCGCATGCGCTTAAAAGTAAGCCGGCTGATAGTGCGATAGCACCTAAACCAAATAATTTTGCTTTTTTCATTTCTGTAAAGCCCCCTAAAGTAGTTGTTTTTTCAACAGTCAGCTGACTGAATTGAACATAGTTTATAAATCTTTTTCTGAAAATGCGTAAGGTAATAACTCTCTCACGGTCATTGTTTTCGTCACACCGTGGTCGCCTACCAACGTGACTGGCATCTCTGCGTCACAAAATTCTGCCATGACTTGGCGACAAGCACCACATGGAGAAATCGGCTCAGGCGTGTGTCCTGCAACGACTAGATGAGTAAAATCCATTTCTTTTTCGGATACTGCCTTAAAAAATGCGGTACGTTCTGCGCAATTCGTTAAACCAAATGACGCATTTTCGATATTCAATCCTTGATAGGTTTTCCCAGAGGCTGTCACTAAACAAGCACCGACTGGAAATTTGGAGTAAGGAACATACGCTTTATCCAAAGCGTCGATCGCGATATCGATCCATTCTTGTTTGATTTCTGACATCTTTTTCTCCTTAGAAATTAATAGCCTTCACCAGTTGAACCGGACATGATTGCTACACCTGCACTTGTGCCGATTCTTGTCGCACCCGCTTCGACCATTGCAACAGCTTCCGCTTCATTATGGATACCGCCAGAAGCTTTGACACCCATCTCTGGCCCAACCGTTTCACGCATCAAGCGAATATCTTCCACTCTTGCTCCACCTGTTGAAAATCCAGTAGAAGTCTTCACAAAATCAGCACCCGCAGCTTTCGCCAATTCGCAAGCTTTGATGATCTCTGCTTGTTCCAACAATGCTGTTTCGATGATCACTTTCACTAACGCGCGATCTTTTGCTGCTTCAACTACTGCTTCGATATCCTTTTTCACGACATCGTCTTGCTCAGATTTCAATGCACCGATATTGATGACCATATCCACTTCATCCGCACCATTTTCAATCGCATTCGCTGTTTCAAATGCCTTTGTTTCAGCTGTGTTCGCTCCTAAGGGAAAACCGATGACGGTACAAACAGCAACTGGCTCACCTTTTAATTCTTCTTTTGCTAAGGCAACCCATGTTGGATTGATACATACTGAATAGAAATGATGTTTTTTTGCTTCCTCAATAATACGCATTACATCAGCCTTTGTAGCATCTGCTTTTAGAATTGTGTGGTCGATCATTCGATTTAATTCCATGTCTCTTCTCCTTCTACTCTGTGATAATGTCATGTATCAATATTGGCTTCTCAGCCTTATTTCCAATTTCAATATTTTTATATAACAAGTCGATCACTGATGAGATTTCTTCTTCATTACTGTAGATCGTCAATAAGGATTCCCCTTCTTCTACCTTGTCGCCGATTTTTTTATTCAATCGCAACCCTACAGCATGATCGATCGAGTCTTCTTTCGTTTTACGCCCTGCACCAAGCATCATTGCTGCGATCCCTAATTCGTTCGCTACGATTTTTGTAACAACACCTGACGCTTTTGCCGGCAATTCATAGGTATAACGAGCTGTCAACAAACGTTCTGGTTGATCGACGATTGTCGGGTCTCCCCCTTGGTTTTTGATCATCTCTTTGAATTTCGCTAAAGCTTTTCCAGATTCGAGCGCTTCTTTAAGCAACGCACGTGCCTCTTCGATCGTTGTTGCTTTACCTGCTAGCACAACCATTTGACTACCTAAAGCATAGCACATTTCGACTAAATCTTCCGGTCCGTTCCCCTGAAGTGTCTCGATTGCTTCAACGACTTCTAAGCTATTGCCGATTGCTTCGCCCAACGGTTCAGACATATCAGAAATCACTGCCACTGTTTGGCGATCCGCCAACTTGCCGATTCTTGTCATGGTCTTCGCCAAACGTCTCGCATCATCAATATTTTTCATGAAGGCACCGTCACCTGTAGTCACATCCAACACGATCGCATCCGCACCCGCAGCAATTTTCTTACTCATGATCGAGCTAGCGATCAATGGGATCGAGTTAACCGTTGCGGTCACATCACGCAAGGCATATAATTTTTTATCTGCTGGAGCAAGATTACCTGATTGCCCAATGACAGCGACTTTGCTTTCATTCACCGTACGAATAAATTCTTCGTCAGACAGCTCGATACGAAATCCAGGAATAGCTTCCAATTTGTCTAATGTACCGCCTGTATAACCAAGCCCACGTCCTGACATTTTTGCCACTGTGGCACCAACACTTGCTACTAAAGGTGCTAAGATCAATGTAGTAGTATCTCCCACGCCTCCGGTAGAATGTTTGTCGACTTTTATTCCTTCTAATGAACTTAAATCGATCACATCACCAGAATGAGCGATCGCTAACGTTAGCTCGGTAATTTCTTCATCGGTCATATCTTGATAAAAGATAGCCATCAATAATGCACTGATTTGATAATCAGGGATTTTATCATTTGTGTAATTCGTGATAATGTACGAGATTTCTTCCTTAGATAACTGGTGCCCATCTCTCTTTTTTTCAATCAAATCGACCATCCGCATGACGTAATCCTCCTCGTCTTCATTCGGTATTATACAGGAAATTCGGAAAAGGTAAACCACTTTAGTAAACCGGTTTACTAGCTTCTCGCATTGTATCTTACCAGCTTTGTAAACACTTACATAAGCAATATAACGCCCAACTAGACCTTTGTCAATGTTTTTACGCTCTCACGAATAATTAATTTTGTTTCGAATACTTTGTTCGGAACTTTTCTTTGTGGAAATTCAATCGTATCAATCAAAAAGCGAGCCGCATAAAAACCGATATCAAAACTTGGTTGTTTGACCGTTGTCAGCTTAGGGATCATATACTCAGACAATTTTAATCCATCAAAGCCAATCACTGAAATATCTTCTGGAATACGCTTGCCCATCTCATGGATGGCTTGGTAACAACCGATTGCCATTGCATCGTTCCCACAAAATACCGCCGTTACATCTTTGTGACGTAACAAACGCTTACTTGCTTCATATCCGCCTTGAACAGTCAGGTCGCCTTCTTCGACAAACTTCCCGTTAAACGCTAACTCATGATCTTTCAGCGCATGACGATAACCGTTAAATCGCTCCTCTAATTGATAATACCCAGTTGTTTCCTTTAGCATACCAATTTTCGTATGGCCGTTTTTGATCAACAATGAGACTGCTTGATAAGCGCCTTCATATTCTTTCACGATCAAACGACCATTATCCCGACGATTCAATCCACGATCGATCAGGATGATCGGCATATTATTATAAAAACCACTATCCAGTGCATACTCTTGGGGCAACACATTTGGCGTAGCCAGTAACAAGCCGTCCACCGCTCGATGAGAAAGCTCTCTCAAGTATTTCAACTCATTTTCTTGACTATGTCTGGAGTTACAAAGAATGATGACATATCCAAGTGGATTCAAATAGCTTTCGACTCCTTCGATCACTTTTGAAAAGAAGAAATCCGTCACATCTGGCACGATCATGCCAATTGTTTTTGAGTGACGATTGATCACATTAGAAGCAAAATAATCTGGTTTATAATGATGCTCGTTCACGATCGCTAATACTTTTTTTCGTGTCTTTTCACTAAAACGACTACCTTTATTGTTTAAGATTTGTGACACAGTCGTCACTGAAACCCCCGCCATCTCAGCAATATCCCGAATTGTCAGTTTCACCTTTGTTCCCCCTTTTTATATGTAAATTCCTTAACAGTGTACCAAATGGTTTTCGAAATGGATAGAGGAAAAAAGGGCTTGTCCAAAAGTAAATCAGTAACCTATAACTATTTGCTAGGTAAACTTGATAAACGACGTGTTCTTTTTCAAGGTTACCTCTCACTTTCCCGTCAGTTAACTTTATTTACCTTCCTCCAATGACTAAACCACTTGATATAGGTGCGCATCTTGTACATTGGGCCACACACCCTTTTGCAAATTGTAACCATACAATAAAACACCAATTAAACTCAATATTTCTGAGCTAATTGGTGTTTTGACATCCTGGTACACTTAATCAGTTAAAGAAATGACTACTCATTCCTTCGACTGTTTCCTTGTTTTTATGCGATTATTTTTAATCTTCTTTCACGCTTCGGATAATATAATATCCTTTATCTTTGATCACGATTTCTGCGTTACCAAATGTTTCCTGCATTTTCTTTTGCGCGCTAGGTGCGCCTTGTTTTTTCTGAATGACGATCGTTAAGGTACCACCTGTACGCAAACGGACATAGGCACCAGTCAGGATTTCATGTACGACTTTTTTGCCTGCACGGATCGGCGGATTGCTGACGATTGCAGCATAGTCTGTTTCTGCAACCTCATCATAAATGTTTGACTGGTAGATCGCTACATTTTTGATTTGATTGCGCTTCGCATTTCCTTGTGCCAAGTCCACTGCTCGAGCATTGATGTCTACCATCTCCACAAAACGTTCACTCGCATATGCAAGAGAAAGCCCGATTGGACCATAGCCACAACCAACATCCAAAATTTTGCCTTCAGGTAACTGCGTCCATTCAAAAGCATCGATCAATACGCGTGAGCCATAGTCGACTGTTTCACGTGAAAACACGCCCGAGTCTGTTACGAACTGAAAGGTTTTTCCTCTTAACTCAAATGACCATTCATCAAACTCATGAGCAGTCTCTGGGTGTTCGGAATAATAATGATTCGTCATAGTTTCCATCCTTCTCATCTATTAGATGTTCATAGTCTATCGTGTTCCTTGAGAAGGTGCAAGCGAAACTGTGTTTCATCGAGGTTGTGACAGAAGTGTCCAGCTCCGAGAAATAAGCCAGGAAACCCGAAAATTGTTTTTCAAATTTTTGGGTTTCCTGACTTATTTCCGAAGGAGTTGCTTCTGGAACACCGTTTCTTCGGTTTTCTTTTATAAATAAAACCATTTAATCGCGATACGGAAGAAAAAACTTTTCTTAGCTGCTCACTCTTCTCCTTTTTCGGTATTTGCGTAATCTGTTTCGTGAAAGTAGAGAAAATATCAATAGAAGTCCCATAAACCCTACTATTATCGTTTTTAAGAAGACAAATATCTCCATGATATCTCTATTCATGAAACGCGCATGATTGACTATTACTTCCACTGCCCTTTATGATATGGATGAAAAAATAATCATATTAGGTGAGGTTACTCTGAAGAACATAGGTTATCGCTCGGAAATGTCGAGAGACAGTAACGAGTAAAGCAGGGATTGTCGGATTAAGGCTTTTCCAAGATAACTAGAACTTGTTTCTTACGTCTCAGAAAGCCAAAGCTCAATTAACGTGATTACAATTGCGCCTTACAATTGCAAATTACACTATCCAATGTTTATTTGAGTACGCCGCCCTTTATGTATTAAGGAGGCTTTTTTATGTTGTCAGTAAACCTCACGCCACCAAAAAATCAGTAGAAAACCGCTTTAAGTAAGCGTGTCTTATTCCACATTCTTTTGCTTTCTTAGGTGTGTTGATTCCCTTTCCTAGTTGAGATTCACTTCATCCATTGCAACCTATCAATCACTAGCCTTCGATCTAGAGTCTATGAATCATTGAATCGCATAAAAATCAACTAGCAACCGTTTAAACTGTCACGTTTCATTTCCTATTAAAAGTAATAGTGATTCGTTTCACATTTATTAAGGAATGTTTAATCTCTATGCGTCCTGCTATATAACCATTGTTTTTTAAAAAGGCGCATGAGAAATTTAGGGGGAGAATAAAATGTTAAAGGAGGCATAGGTGTATGTCGATCGAAAAATTAGAGTATTTCTATATGATTGCCCGTTTCAATAGTCTTTCACAAGCTTCAAAAGAGCTCCATGTCAGTATCTCCTCATTAAGTAGTTCGTTAAAAAGCTTAGAACAAGAAATCGGGGCTGAACTATTCGAACGTCATGGCAAAAAAATCAAGTTGAGTAGCCATGGGAAATCGATTCTTCCTTCCGTAGAATTGATTTTGGCGGAAGCGAAGAAATTGAATATCTCATTAAATGAATCAGTAGATTATCCTTCTTTGCGTGTTGGCACAAGTGATGCATCGTTTATCTTTGAAGCAGACAAGTATCCAACTCATCATCAAAGCTTTACGATCGACTACCGCTATGTTCCTTCATTGGACTTATTGAATAAACTAAGCCAGAAAGAAATCGATTTTGCGATTACTTCTGCCACCTTAGATCACCCGAAATTTGTTCAAACAAGGTTGGCGACTTTAGAACTCAAAGTAGCAGTCAGTGAATATTTACTAAAACCAGATGGTGCATTGTCCACGGAGATACTTGAAGAGCTACCTTTTATCTTTTTACTCGATCATGTCGAACATCAAGTGATCACAAAAAAAGTAGCACAACAGCTGACGAGCGAACCAAAATATATTGTTTGTCCAGATAGCTTAGGGGCAATGAAGATGATCACAGAAGGCAAAGGAATGTTATTAGTCAATCCCTTTGCACAAGAACTCTTAACCATTGAACCCGTTTGTTTTGTCTCTTTACCAACATTTCCGACCATTCATTTTTATCTTTATAAAAATAGTGAATCAAAAAACTTTTACTTCTATCCAGAAGTTGAAAAAGAAATCCAAGCAATCTTTACTCAAAAATGTCACAAAACTTTAGAAAGAACCTCGATAGAGAATCAACCCTCTTACTTGTCAAAACGATAAGCCTTACTGTCAAACTAAAGACAAGAAACACAAGATCAAAAATAAATGCAGGCAAGAAGCCAACCCAGAAATATTTGACCTCAAAAAATAAGTAAACATCCACAAAATCTACCCTTAAAAATTTTGTGGATGTTTCTTTTTTATTTACTGAAATCCCGTCTATGCTCTCCCCGCCTTTCTGTTATGAAAAAAAACGGAATACTTATTCTTCCATCCTTTGATTTGAGAAAAACCAATGAGTTTCTCGACTAAGTGGTAGGGTTTGATGCTCTTTTATGTTAAAATAAGTCCATTGATGGGAGAATCCAGGAGGCTATGTATGAATGATCCAATGAATTATTACCGTGTGGCAAGAGAAGAGTGGCGCGAATTTTACCGAAATGGTCAAGCTCCATTGACACAAGATGAACTAAATAGTATAAAAAGTTTGAACGACCGTATTTCCATGCAAGATGTTCGCGACATCTATGTACCACTTGCACACTTGATCTTTCTTCATATGAAAGAGTTTGAATCCCTCTCTCTGAGCAAAGGGTTATTCCTACACAAGTACGTCCAAGTTCCACCGTTTATCATTGGGATTGCCGGAAGTGTCGCAGTTGGTAAAAGTACGACTGCACGCTTATTACAAATGATCTTGTCTCGAACATTCAAACGAAGAAATGTCCAGTTGATCACTACCGACGGCTTCTTGTATCCGAATAAAGTCTTAAAAGAACGTGGCATCATGGATCGGAAAGGATTTCCAGAAAGCTATGACATGGAAATGCTGATCGACTTTCTTAACCAAGTAAAATCTGGTCAAGAAACAACGAAAGTACCGGTCTATTCCCACGATGTTTATGATATTATTCCCGATGAATATGAACTGATCCAACAACCGGACATTTTGATCGTCGAAGGAATCAATACGCTCCAACTGCCAGCCAATCAACAAATTTACGTCAGTGATTTTTTTGATTTTTCTGTTTATGTGGATGCAGATTCTGAATTGATCGAAAAATGGTATTTGGATCGCTTTGGTGCATTACTTGATACAGCTTTTCAACATCCACAAAACTATTACTATCAATTTGCCATTGGCAATCGTGAGGATGCATTCAAAATGGCAAGAGATGTATGGAAAAATGTGAATTTGAAGAATTTGAACGAATATATCTTGCCTACTCGTGGAAGAGCCGATATAATTCTCCATAAAACTGAAAATCATATCATCGATTCGATTTTCATGCGAAAATATTAGCATTTTAAAATAGTTCAACTATTTTGAGATAAATTTTAAAGGGATAGGGGTAATAAATGTGACGAACGTTGCCGATATGACAAACGTTGAAAAAATCATCGTACTAGATTACGGTAGTCAATATAATCAATTGATTACACGACGCATCCGTGATTTAGGTGTTTTTTCTGAATTATTGAGCCACCGCATTACAGCTGAAGAAGTGAAAGCCATGAATCCGAAAGGGATCATCCTTTCTGGAGGTCCAAACAGTGTCTATGACGAAAATGCTTTTGGCATTGATCCTGAAATCTTCAATTTAGGGATTCCAGTGTTAGGGATTTGTTATGGTATGCAATTGATCACGTACAAACTTGGCGGTTCTGTTGAGCCAGCGAAAAACCGTGAATACGGAAAAGCATTACTTGAAGTAACAGCAGATGATGCGGCGCTATTCAGCCAAACACCAAAACAACAAACCGTTTGGATGAGCCATGGAGATCTAGTGACGAAAGTACCAGAAGGTTTTGAAACTGTTGCTACAAGTAACGACTGCCCGATCGCATCGATCCAAGACAAAGAACGTAACTTCTACGGTATCCAATTCCACGCGGAAGTCCGTCATTCAGAATACGGAATCGAATTATTACGTCATTTTGCTTTTGACATTTGTCAGTGTGAAGGAAATTGGACAATGAACAATTTCATCGACATGCAAATCGAAAAAATCCGTGAACAAGTCGGCGATAAAAAAGTCCTACTTGGTTTATCTGGCGGAGTGGATTCAAGTGTCGTTGGTGTCCTTTTACAAAAAGCAATCGGTGATCAATTAACATCGATTTTCGTTGACCACGGTCTATTGCGTAAAGGTGAAGCAGATCAAGTCATGGAAAGCTTAGGCGGAAAATTCGGCTTGAACATCATCAAAGTAGACGCAAGAGAGCGTTTCTTAGATAAACTTGCAGGTGTCTCTGATCCTGAACAAAAACGTAAAATCATCGGTAATGAGTTCGTATACTTATTTGACGACGAAGCAACAAAACTTGCTGGCGAAGAAGGCGTATCTTTCTTAGCACAAGGAACACTTTACACAGACGTAATCGAAAGTGGAACAGAAACTGCCCAAACGATCAAATCACACCACAACGTAGGTGGCTTGCCTGAGGATATGCAATTTGAATTGATCGAACCATTGAATACACTATTCAAAGACGAAGTCCGTGAATTAGGTACACAGCTTGGTATGCCTGATTCAATCGTTTGGCGTCAACCTTTCCCTGGGCCAGGTCTTGGTATCCGTGTCTTAGGTGAAATCACTGAAGAAAAACTTGAGATCGTCCGTGAATCAGATATGATCTTACGTGAAGAAATCGCCGCTGCCGGTCTTGACCGTGACATCTGGCAATACTTCACTGTCTTACCAGGCATCCGTTCTGTGGGTGTAATGGGCGATGGACGTACGTATGACTACACAGTCGGCATCCGTGCAGTCACTTCGATCGACGGCATGACAGCTGACTTTGCGCGTATCCCATGGGATGTACTACAAAAAATCTCTGTACGTATCGTCAATGAAGTCGCACACGTGAACCGTATCGTGTACGATATTACCTCTAAACCACCAGCAACTGTGGAGTGGGAATAGGATAATCAAAGAAACCGTGAATCCTTTGTTAATGAAGGGATTCACGGTTTTTTTCGGCTCTTTGTCAATAAGGACTGATGAGTGCAATCAAGTGAAATCCGGAAGAAGAAGTGAACACTTCTTCTCCGGATTTTCTTCGTTATTTGACGTGAATGACT